>JANPAP010000092.1:0-1944 GCA_031429975.1 Chitinophagaceae bacterium | reverse complement strand
TAGGTACCCGGAGAAAATTTGCTGATGTCAATTCCGCTTTGCAATTGCGGGCGGGGCAGCATATACATTGTCCTTCCCAATTGATTCAATACCTTGATATAATACACTTCATAAGCCGGGTCTATAAAATTGAAATACAATTTTTTCTGTGCCGGATTTGGAAATACATTGAATTCAAATGCGTCTCCATTTGTTTCTACAATACGGATTGGGGAGTAACTTATTCTTCCGTCGGTATCAATAAATTTTATCCGGTAATAATTGGTACCAAACATTGGGTTGGCATCAGTGAAACTATAATTGTTTATGCCAGCAATAGCTGCGGCAGTTAACGTTTTTAACGACGACCATACAATACTATTGCTGCTTCTTTCAACTTCAAACATGCTGGTATTTACTTCATTGGTTGTTGACCATTTGGCAATTACTTTTTTGTTTATTAATTGAGCAGTAAAGCTTACCAGGTTTAGTGGTACCACGCTTAAGCTCCGTACAACAAATTGCCCCATCATGCCTCCATCTTCATGATTGGAAAAATGGCAGTGATACATGAATGGATGAATAGAATCAGCGTAATCATCAAACCTGGCTACAAAAGTTACTGACTCACCTTTTGGCAAATAAACGTCGTCTTTCCATCCAGATTCGTAATTGGCTACCACACCAGAGCTCCTGGAAACAATTTTAAACTGAACATCATGAATATGGAAAGCGTGGCCAAAAATATTGTTGTTAGTAATGGTCCACTTTTCTGTGGTATTTAAATTAATTGTTTTATTAATAGTACCCAACACGAAATTGGTATTATCAAAATAAAATTCAGAAAGCCCAACTCCAGAGCCATTTGTAACCGATACCGTTCTGCTTACAGTTGCATCTGCTGCAGTTAAATAGGTATTATTAGCCAGTGTTGCCGGTACTGCTGTAACTGGATTAGCAGTAGCTGCGCCAACATTGATATGCAATACTGTGAAATCTTTATTATTCAAAAAACTACCATTAAGTCCATGGGAAATATTTTCGCCTCCCGGAAACCCAAATGTTTGATTTGAGTTGTATGCTTTTAAGTCTACACTTGTGCCTACATTGTTGGTGGCCAGGTCTACTAAAATCTCTATACGTTCCCCAACCATTAATTTCACCCTGTTGGTGCCGGTCATAGCAACCGGGGCATTTAACAGGCCTCCGTCATTGGCAATAACATAAAAAGTTCTGTTGTCACTAAATCCTAAATTATATCCCCTTTCAATTTCTGCATTTAATATCCTTAACCTTACGTATTGTTTAGGTAAGGTTACCTGCGCCCTTGTTGTTCCATTGGTTAACATGGAGTCCCCGTATTCGCTTATAGTTCGATTATCCGTAATTGTAAAAGCATTCGATACATCAAAACCCCTGCTTGTTAAAGCAAGCGGAATATCATCTACACCATAGGTTCTTGGCAAAGCCAATGCAGCTTCCTGTGCATCTCTTACAATAATAAATCCACCGATTCCTTTGGTGAGATGTGCCATCGTCATGTTATGCAAATGCGGATGATACCAGTAGGTGGATGCATTGTTGTTTACTGTCCAATAGGGCTGCCAAATGGTGCCGGGCGGTATTACCTGGTGGGGCCCTCCATCCATAACAGCAGGCAAATGCATTCCATGCCAGTGGATCGTCGTTGAATCATTCAGCTTATTTTGTACGTTCATGTGCACTGTTTCTCCTTTGTTAAAAAACAAAGTAGGGCCCCAGAATTTACTCTTGTTTATACCCGCTGTAATAGTTTGATTGCCGGTTTTAAATTGTGCAAATGTGTCTTTGATTGCAAGATTAAAAGTAGTGCCAGACAAGGTATCAGGTATCCACAGTGAGTTATACTGGCAAAAAGCAAGATTGAATAATGAGCACAACGATAAAATTAAAACAAAGGTCAGTACATTTTTATTCATGGGATTT
>JANPAP010000091.1:0-1872 GCA_031429975.1 Chitinophagaceae bacterium | reverse complement strand
TTCTAAAAAATCGGGCAACCAGAAAAGATAGAACCACCATACAGGATCGGTTAAAAACTTACCTACAGCAAATGCCCAGGTTTGTTTATACGTTAATAATTTACCCCAGGAGATTTTTTTATAATCGCCATTTGCTGTCATTTCTTCTTCCGGGTCGCTATGTATAAACTCAAATTCAGCAGCAGATAATTTTTTATGCTTCTTTGGAACTTCGTACAGGATGAACCATAATGCCAGCCAAATGAAACCAATCAATCCTGTTAGGATAAAGGCCCATTGCCAGCCCCATTGTTTTGCAATAAATGGCACTGTGAGTGGCGCAATGATCGCACCGATGTTGGCGCCTGAATTAAAGATACCGGTAGCAAAAGCCCTTTCTTTTTTGGGGAACCACTCAGCGACGGTCTTTATAGCTGCAGGAAAATTTCCAGCTTCGGTAAAACCCAATGCACCACGTGCAACAAAAAAACCGGTTGTACTTGTAACCAGTGCATGGCCTACTGCTGCAATACTCCATAAAGTAGTTGCCAGTGCATAGCCGATTTTTGTTCCCAGTTTATCAATTAATCTTCCTGCGCCTAAAAAGCCAATTGCATAACAAACCTGGAATGCAATTACAATATTTGCGTAGTCGGTTTCTGACCAGGTAAATTCCTTTGTGAGGGTGGATTTCAATAAACTGATTACCGCCCTGTCGAGGTAATTTATGGTGGTGGCAAAAAAGACAAGGGCACAAATCGTCCACCTGTATTTTCCTATAGCTTGCTGCGTCATGTTTATTTTAGATTGATTACCCCCATCCCCTAAAGGGGTGTAAAAAACTTTATGGATGGAGTTGTTATTACTTAATTGATTTCAACAATTCCAAAACTGTTTTTGTTTCGCTTTCGATGGTGCTGTAATCTTTTGCTTCCATCAGTTTTTTACTGATCAATTTGCTGCCCATACCTACTGCACACACGCCTGCTTTGTACCAGCCGTCAATATTCTCTTTGGTTGTATCAACACCGCCTGTCGGCATAAATAACAACTTTGGAAAAATATCTTTGATACTGCTTAAAAATTCAGGGCCCAGCATATTGCCCGGAAATAATTTGATGAAGGTGATACCAGCATTTTCTGCTGCGATAATTTCTGATGGCGTCATGCAGCCGGGGGCATAAAAAATATCATTCTTTATTGCATAATCCGCCACTTCTTTTACAAAGCCCGGGCTTACTAAAAAATCAGCTCCTGCAGCCATATAAAACTCTGCCTGCTGTAAATTTTTTATGGTTCCAACACCAAGCAACAATCCGGGCATTTCAGCATTTCTTACTTCCACCATTTTGGTAAAGTTTTTTAAAGCAGCTTCGCCACGGTTGGTGTATTCCACTGCTTTGATGCCGGCCCGGTAAATGGCTCTTAAAATTTCCACGCTTACTGTTTCATCGGCATTGAAATACAAAGGGAGCATCCCCTGCTGTACGATGGCTTCTGTTATTTGCTGTGTTTTTGCCATATTATTTGTTTTTTAATCCCCGGCATGAATGCCGGGGCAAGTCATTAAATTTTTACTTTGATAACTAATTTTTTTATTTCTCCTTCGCCAATCATTGGCGCATGCACATCCTCGGGAAAAAAGATGGCAAACTGCCTATCTGTTAAATCAAAAAATGTATCGGGTGCATCGCTGAAAAAACGAACGTCCTTTTCTTCATTGTATTCACCATTTGGTATAACACATTTTTCCCTTGGTTTCCAGCAGATGGTTTCTTCTCCCTTTACACAAAGCTGAATGTCGATGTGTTTATCGTGACATTCAAATTTTGAAAGGCTTGCTGTTGTTGTTTTACCCGGAGCATTGCTGATAATTGCTTTCAACCCTTCTGC
>JANPAP010000090.1:0-6661 GCA_031429975.1 Chitinophagaceae bacterium | reverse complement strand
AATAAGGCCTAATGTGAGTACGGTTATTAGTAAGCGATACCAAACCAGCAAGCCTTCATTAAGGCTTATCAGCTTGCCCAGTATGGCTGTAAAGCCTGCCAGAAAAACAGCAACATGTAATTGTATTAAGGATTTCTTCATCAGTACCAAAGATAGTTGCTGTGATATAACTGCTTTTAAAATTTAATTGAATGATACAATAAATTGAAAAAAAAATCCGCCAGGCAATTAAGCTGGCGGATTCTTTACTATTAAAATGAATTAAGCTTTAATGGCTTCATCAGGTTTAGCACTTCTTAAAATTTCTGCTTCTCCTAATGGTTTATCTTTTGCAAAATCAACCAAAATTGGAGCTGCCACAAATATTGAAGAGTAGGTACCTGTTATAACACCAATCAACATTGCAAAAGCAAATCCTCTTGTAACCTCGCCACCAAAAATAAATAAGATTAAGATGGTTAAGAATACGGTTAATGAGGTCATAATCGTACGGCTCAACGTATCGTTGATAGCACGGTTAATGATATTGCCTTTTTCGCTTGCTTTAGAGCCTTTACTGTACTCTCTGATACGGTCAAATACAATTACCGTGTCATTCATACTGAAACCAATTACGGTTAATACAGCAGCTATAAAATGCTGATCAATTTCTAACGGGAATGGTACAATGTTTTTCAGGAATGAGAATACTGCCAGTGTTACAAAAACATCATGCAATAATGCTACAATCGTTCCAAATGAATATCTCCAGTCGCGGAAACGAATCAAGATGTAAATGAAAATACACAAGATGGCAAAAAGCGTTGCTTTGATCGCACCTTTTTTCAAGTCTTCCGAAATGGTTGGCTGAACAGTTTGTGAACTTTGAATATGATTTTTTGAGAACTCTTCGTAACTGATATTTGGCAATACTTTTTGTAAGCCTTTATACAATTTTTCCTGTACCTGGTTGTCAGCATTATCAACTCCTAAAAGATAAGAAGTAGTGATGTTTAAATGCTTGCTGTCTCCAACAGTTTTTATAACCGGAAATTCGCCTTCAAATGCATTTTTCAAATCATCTCTTACCGCATCATTTGTTACAGAATTTGGGAATTGAACTGTATAACTGCGACCTCCTTTAAATTCAACACCTTCGTGAAAACCATTAAAGAAAGAAGCAATACCTAATAAAGCGATACCAACCGAAAGGCCATAAGCATACTTACGATATTCAATAAATTTGAAACTGGCGTGTTTGAAAATCTTTTTTGAGATGCCGGTAAAATAATTAAAGTGCCTGTTTTTATTGGTATAAAAATCGGTAATTAATCTAGATACAAGGATACCACAAAATAAAGAAAGGGTAATACCCAACATCTGCGTTGTAGCAAATCCTAATACAGGTCCTATACCAAATGTAAACAGGATAGCAGCGGTTAAAAAGGTAGTAACGTGTGCATCAATAACCGGAGCTAATGAACGCCTGTAACCATCGTTAACAGCCTGCTGGTACGATTTCCCTTTTGTAAGTTCTTCTTTAATTCTTTCAAAAATAATTACATTGGTATCAACCGCTAAACCTACAGTAAGTACTAAACCTGCAATACCTGCTGCTGTTAAAGTAAAGCCCATTGCAATTAATACACCCACTGTAAACAGCAAGTTTAGTATTAATGAAATATTGGCAACCCATCCACCGGTGTTATAATAAATTAACATCAATGCAAAAATTACTAAGAATGCAATGCCAAAAGCCATCGCACCACCGTTAACGGATTCCTTACCCAAAGTTGGTCCTACAACCTGCTCTGCAACAATTTTTGCAGGGGCATTTGTTTTACCCGATTTTAAAATATTTGCAAGATCCTGTGCCTGCTCAATGGTAAAGTTTCCGGAAATTTCTGAATTACCGCCTTCAATTGGGCCGTTTACATTTGGTGCAGAATACACATTGTCATCCAATGTAATTGCAATAGGGCGGTTCACATTATCGGCAGTTAACTTAGCCCATATTTTTGCACCCAACGGCGTCATTTGCATTTTGATAGAAGGACGGCCTTTATCATCATAACCTTGTCCGGATTCCTCAACTCCTTCACCTTCTAATTTTGCCTTATCGCTGCCTGGTATGGTTTTGATGGCATATAAAGGATAAAAACGTTGACCTGTTTTTTCTACTTTTTCTTCAACACCTAATAAGAATTTCATATCTGCAGGAAAACTGTTTTTCACTACATCCATGTTCATATAATTGTTAAATACGCCGGTATCTTTTAAAGCGATATCACCAATTGCAGCAGCAAAAAATTGCTTGCCGTTTTTATCCTGTTGTGGATTGATTGGATTGATAACTTTTAAGAATGCATTTTTATTTGCTGATTGTTTTGCTGTATCGGGGCCGCTTAATAAAAGCGTTACGGCTTTATCGGCAGCTTCTAAAGAAGTAGATAATTCGCCAATATTATACACTTCCCAAAATTGCAAATTGGCACTAGCCTGTAAATATTTACGAACTCTTTCTTTATCGGTTACACCGGCAAGCTCTACATTGATGATGGCTTTATTCTCATCCAAATTAATATTGGGTTGAGCAACACCAAATTTATCAATACGCTTTAATAAGATTTTATAAGTTTCTTTAATGGCACCTTTTGCAACTGTACGGATATCGTCAATTACTTTTTCATCGCTGTCGGTAACTTTTGTTTGCTTACCAGCACCGCCAAAAAGCGAAGCTAATTTTACACCCGGATTTTGTTGGGTATAAGCATTGCGGAACAAACTGATATAGTCTGCATTGCTGTTTACTTTTTGTGCATTGGCAGTTTGCAATGCTTTTAACAGGGCAGGATCTTTAGGGCTGTTGCTCATCGATTTTAATAAACCTTCCAGGCTTACATCCATCGTAACACTCATACCACCTTGTAAATCCAAACCAAGATTTAATTCATTCTCCTTACATTTTTGGTAGCTGGTACCAATTACCGGATAAATACTTTTATCACGGGTGCTATCCAGCATATGCTGCATCCTGCTCTTTACAAGCAATTCAAAATCTTCGCCTTTTGTTGGGGCATTCGGGTTTTGAGATTTTACAATTCTTTCTGCCTGTGTTCTTACTTTACCTTCGTAGCTGCGTACCACCCAAGTGTACGACAATTCCCAAATAGAAATAAGAATGAGTGCAATGGCGAAAAACCACACTAAGCCTTTCAGTTTCATAATCTGTTACTTTTAATAGCTATTTATTTGTTTTTTAAAGAAGTGTGCAAAGATAGGGGAAAAACCTATTTGAGAAAATGGCTAGTTTTTTGGAATTATTTGATTTTTTGTGTTTTATTTTGGCCTTATGAGAATTTATAAAATGGCCCTTTTTGTTTTGATCCTTTCTTTTTGCTTGCTTATTGGCTGTAATACTTTTAAAAAATCGGTTCAACCTATTGTTACTGTAATTTCACCTGTAATTGATACGGTAATTAATACTCCGGTAAAATTAGAAACTGATAAAAGTAAAACCGATTCTTTTTTGGTTGACTTACTAAAAGCAAATCCATCTTTGTTCGATTCTATTACTGCAAATAAAAACGCATTCAATGTGCAATTTATTTATTCAAAAATTGATCGGGGAGCCAATGGGATTGCGGCTTTAAAAAATTATTATTACCATATCAATCCCGAAAAATATTTTTATCCGGCTTCTACAGTAAAGTTGCCCATTTGCATTTTGGCATTGCAAAAACTAAATGAATTAAAAGAAAAAGGCATTGATAAAAACACTACCATGCTTACGGAACAGGCTTACAGTAACGAAACCGCAGTGTTTAACGATCCTACCACTGTGGATGGGAAACCAACAATTGCCAACTACATAAAAAAAATATTATTAATAAGCGACAATGATGCGTTTAACAGGTTGTATGAATTTTTGGGGCAACAATATATCAATGAGCAATTACATCAAAAAGGTTTTGCAACAGCCCAAATCAGAAACCGCTTGGGCATTCAATTAACCGATGATGAAAACAGGCATACCAACCCAGTAAATTTTTTAAGGGCCGATAATAAAATATTATATGCCCAGCCGTTGCAATTCAATCAAACAAAATTTGCGGAAAGAAAAGATTCGTTGGGTAATGCTTTTTATCAGGGAAAAGAATTGGTTAATACCCCGATGGATTTTTCAAACAAAAACCGTATTAGCCTGGAAGACTTTCATGAAATTCTTATTAGTCTGGTGTTTCCAAATAAAGTAACCGCTTCTCAACGTTATAATATATCGGATGAGGATCGGAAATTTTTATTAAAAACCATGAGCCAGTTTCCAACAGAAAGTATCCGGCCACCTTACGCCGATGAAAAAGAAAAGTATTATCCGGCTTACAATAAATTTTTATTTTTTGGTGCAGAAAAAAAAGCCCTGCCAACTTCCATCCGCAGCTTTAATAAAACCGGCGAAGCTTATGGGCAGTTAATTGATGTGGCCTACATTGTTGACTTTGATAAAAAAATTGAATTCTTTTTATCGGCCGTTATTTATTGTAACAGTAATGGTATTTTAAATGATGATACATATGATTACGAGAAATTGGGTTATCCATTTTTAAAAAATCTGGGGCAGGTTATTTATGATTATGAATTAAATAGGGATAAAAAAATTATTCCGGATTTAAGCGATGTGAAATTTGATTATAATAATCAGTAATTTTTTCATTCCCTCAACTATCTTATTTTTACGGTTCAAAAAAAACAGCATATGTCGTACAACTTACTCAAAGGAAAAAAAGGAATCATATTTGGCGCATTAGACGAAAAGTCGATTGCATGGAAAACTGCATTGCGTTGTCATGAAGAAGGCGCTTCAATTATGTTGACCAATGCACCGGTAGCCATGCGTATGGGAGAGATTAATAAACTTGCAGCAATAATTAATGCACCGGTAATTCCTTGCGATGTGAGCAGTAATGAGGATGTGTTGAATTTAATTACACAGGCCAAAGAACATTTTGGCGGCGGCGTAGATTTTATTTTGCACTCCATTGGTATGAGTTTGAATGTGCGTAAAGGAAAACATTATACCGAAATTGATTATGGCTTTAATCAAAAAACATTGGATATATCCGCTACCAGCCTGCATCGGGTGTTGGCCACTGCAATGAAACTAGATGCAATAAATGAATGGGGCAGTGTGGTTGCGCTTACTTATATCGCTGCTCAAAGAGTTTTTCCGGATTACAACGAAATGGCAGATGCCAAATCATTGTTGGAAAGTATTACCCGTAGTTTTGGTTATCACTATGCAGTAAAAAAACATGTAAGAGTAAACACCATTTCGCAATCGCCTACCAGAACTACTGCAGGCAGCGGCGTTAAAGGTTTTGATGGATTTATAAATTATGCAGAAAAAATGAGTCCCTTAGGTAATGCAAGTGCCGAAGCTTGTGCCGATTATTGTGTTACCCTGTTTAGCGATTTAACCAAATATGTTACCATGCAAAATCTGTTTCATGATGGCGGATTTTCTTTTACCGGAGTAACTGCCGAAGTGATTGAACAGATGGAAAAGTAGATGGGAATTAAAAATTAAGAATTAAGAATTAAGAATTAAAAATTAAAAAATCAAAACAGGATACCATAACTTATGACTTAAAACTTATGACTTAAAACTTATGACTTAAAACTTATGACTTAAAACTTATGATTATTAAATAAAAAAAACAAACAGCCACTGAAATTTTAGTGGCTGTTTAATTTATACAATAATCCTTTACATCAATTAAAGGAATGGGAAATTAATATTCATCTTCATTAAAAAAGAAATCTTCCTGGCTTGGGTAATCGGGCCAAATGTCTTCAAGACTTTCATACACATCTGCACCTTCATCTTCCAATTCCTGCAGGTTTTCAATTACTTCAATCGGAGCTCCACTGCGGATCGAAAAATCAATCAGTTCATCCTTTGTTGCCGGCCATGGTGCGTCTTCTAAATGAGAGGCTAATTCGAGTGTCCAAAACATTATTTAATAAGTTTAATTTTTGCAAATGTAAAAGTTTGGTGGAATTTACCAAATGTGTTTTTAAAAATCTTCCTTTTTTATAAATACAGATTCAATATATTGCCTGTAGTTTAACGTAACGTTACAATTCATAAATTATTTTTTTATATGCTCACTGCAAGGCAGGTTATTAAAAATTACGGCAACTTACCAGTTTTACAATCGGTAGATATTGATATTAAAAAAGCTGAGATTGTAAGCATCGTCGGGTCGTCGGGTGCCGGCAAAAGTACGCTGCTACACATTTTGGGCACATTAGACCAAGCGGATAGTGGCACCGTTTTTTTGGAAGGAAAAAATATTAATGAGCTAAAAGGAAATAAACTGGCCGCTTTTAGAAACAAACATATTGGATTTGTTTTTCAGTTTCATCACCTGCTTCCGGAGTTTTCGGCGGTTGAAAATGTGAGTATTCCGGGGTGGATAGCCGGTGGAAAAAAAAAGGAAGTAAATGAAAAAGCAATTGCGCTTTTAACCACTTTGGGGCTAAAAGACCGGTTGGAAAATAAACCACAGCAACTTTCGGGAGGCGAACAACAACGGGTTGCGGTTGCCAGAGCATTGATAAATAACCCATCCATCATTATGGCAGATGAACCCACCGGCAACCTCGATAGTGCCAAGGC
>JANPAP010000089.1:0-1601 GCA_031429975.1 Chitinophagaceae bacterium | reverse complement strand
GGCACAAGTGTTACTGATGATTATGCCAATACAGCAAGGCCTGGGCCGGTTACAGATATTGGTGCTTATGAGTTTACAAGTAATAATACAACCAGCATCACGGTTAATACGCCTGCTGCTGTATGTACAGGTTCAACGGTTGATTTAACAGCAGCAGCCGTTACAACAGGATCTTCCGCAGGTGCTACTTTCCAATACTTTACCAATGTTGGAGGTACAATTCCGATGTCAGCACCTCCAGCTAATGCAGTAAACGCATCCGGCACTTATTATATCCGTGCTTATTTAGGAAGTTGTGCAACTGCCCCAACTCCAGCAGTGGTTACCATTAATGCAACCGGTACCTGGTTAGGCGTTAACAGTGTTTGGAACAATGCTGCCAATTGGTGTGGTGGTGTACCTTCAGGTGTAACTAATGTTGTTATTCCAACAACGTCTAATAATCCAACAATATCAGGGTTACAAGCAGTTAATAATATTACAATCACCGGTACGGGTGTTTTAACAGTTGCCAGTGTTGGAACCCTTCAAATTGCCGGCAGTATTGTTTCTGTAAGCAATCCAATTGTTGCAACTGCCGGAACCATTGAGTTTAATGGGGTAGCTGCACAAATTGTAAAAGCAAATCATTTTAGCAGCAATACAATTGGTACTTTAAAAGTAAGTAATACAAATGCATCCGGTTTAACAGTTGATGGCACTTCGGGTATGTTGAATATTACAACAGAGCTTAGCTTTGGTAGTGCCAATAATCAAAAGTTTAATACTAATAACCTGCTTACTTTAAAATCAACTGCTACTGCTACCGCTAGTATTGCAGATGTTACTTTAAACGATGCCAGAACAGGAAATGATGTAGTGGGTAAAGTGATTATTGAAAGATACATTCCTGCAAAAAGAGCCTGGAGGTTATTAACGGCTCCAATTAAATCAAGTACGGTACCAACACCTACTATTTTTAATAACTGGCAGGAGGGTGCAAGATCTTATCCATTGGGTACATTGGCAAATCCAAATCCTGGGTTTGGAACCCATGTTTCTTTTGGAAATAATGTGGGTAATTATGATCAGAATAATACTAACAGGTCATCAATCTATTATCTTTCAAACACAGGATGGAATTCGGTTCCAACAAATACAAGTGGTACTACCATCGGAGCAAACCAAGGTGTTATTACCGATCAACTAGGTTACTTCTTATTTGTAAGAGGAGATCGTTCTATTGATTTGAGCCAAGGTACTAACGCAGCAATTACTTCAACAACGTTGCGTACTACAGGTAATATAAATGTTACAACAAATGGAGCAACTCCATTATCATTAACTGGTACTGGTGCTTATGTGGTAGGTGCACAAACATTCAATGTATTTGCAAATCCATATCCATCAGCGCTTAATTTCCATAGCGTTAAATTAAATGCGGCCAATGCTACAGTGCCAGATAAATTTTATTTATGGGATGCCAATGTTACCGGATCCAGCGCCGTGGGTGGTTGGGTAAGTATGTTGTGGAATAGTGGTACCAGTGTTTATGATAGAACAGTGGTTAGCAGTATCGGCTCCACCAGTATTAATGGTACGGGTGATATTCAATCGGGTAC
>JANPAP010000088.1:0-6355 GCA_031429975.1 Chitinophagaceae bacterium | reverse complement strand
AAAAAAAAAATATTAAATTTAAAACTACATTAATCATAATTATTAATGCTGAAATTACATAATGATTCAAACAAAAATAAAAATACTACTAATCAGTATTATATTAACTCAAACTTCTTGTACAAAAAAATTAATATCAACCATTAATTATAATGCAATAAAAACTTCAGATAGTAAACCTGACTACAGCAATATAAATTTTTGGGCAGCGCATCCATGGAAATGGGATCCATCTGACAGTATTTCAAAATCATTATTAAATACTTATTTAAAAGATTCTACTGTAGATGCATTCTTTGTACATCCTACAACACTATTAAATATAAAAGATGAAAGATGGAATGCTACAATTGACGACTCGGCAATAAATTTAAAAACCGATAACACAACAATTTTATACCAAGCTAGTGTTCTTAGCGAAAAATGCCGGGTATTTGCTCCCAGATATAGGCAAGCACATATAAAGTCATTTTTTACTGACAATAAATTACAAGCTGCAATTGCATTTGAATTAGCATACAGTGATGTAAAAAAAGCATTTGAGTATTATCTTTTACATTATAATAATGACAGGCCAATAATAATAGCAGCGCATAGCCAGGGAACTATTCATGCTGCCAGATTAATAAAAGAATTTTTTGAAGGAAAGACTTTACAAAAAAAATTAGTGTGTGCTTATTTAATTGGTATGCCTACGCCTGTAGATTATTTTAAACAAATTCCAGGTTGTACTGATTCTCTTTCTACAGGTTGTTTTGTAGGTTGGCGTACTTTTGAAAGAGACTATATTGATACCAATTATATTTCAAAAGAAAAATTTAAAAATATAGTGACTAACCCACTAACCTGGACAACAACTGAAGAATATGCATCTTCAAAACTAAACATTGGCGGAATATTAAAAAACTATAACAAACTAAAAAGTAATGTTGTAGATGCACAAATTCATAATAATATATTATGCACCTGTAAACCTAAAATTTTTGGTAGTTTTTTTATTAAACAAAAAAATTACCACATTGGGGATATTAATTTATTCTATAACAATATCAAACAAAATATAGCTACCAGAATAAAAATGTATTGGTTAAAAGAATTATAAACCATAGCGTTTACTAATTTCCAACATTTTTTCTATTGGTTTTAAAGCTGCAGTTCGTAAGTTTTCATCCATAGTAATTTCTGGAGTTTCGTATTCCATACACAAGTATAATTTTTCCAAGGTGTTTAGTTTCATATGAGGACAATCATTGCAGGCACAACTATTATTTGGTGGGGCAGGTATAAAAGTTTTTGTTGGATTTAGAAGTTGCATCTGGTGTAATATTCCAGTTTCAGTTACTACAATAAATTCAGTGGCATCGCTTTGCTGAGTATATTTTAATAAACCAGTAGTACTACCAATAAAATCAGCAACAGCTAAAACAGCATCCTCACATTCTGGATGCGCTATTACTTTAGCTTTAGGATGACGAATTTTTAATTTGACAATTTTTTCAAGACTAAAAATTTCATGAACCATACAAGATCCATTCCACAACAACATATTTCTACCTGTTTTTTTATTCAAGTAGGCTCCTAAATTTTTATCAGGCGCAAAAATAATTTTTTGCGCTACAGGTAAACTATCTAAAATTTTTTCGGCATTACTACTTGTACAAATAATATCACTTAATGCCTTTATCCCGGCAGAACAATTTACATAGGTAATTACCAAATGATCGGGATTTTTATCCTTAAATAGTTTAAATAAATCTGGTGGGGCGCTATCACTTAATGAACAACCAGCTTTTAAATCCGGCAATAAAACTTTTTTTGAAGGATTTAGAATCTTTGCTGTTTCTGCCATAAAATGAACACCAGCAAAAACAATAATATTAGCTTTTGTCTTTTCTGCCTGTTGAGCAAGGCCTAATGAATCACCAATAAAATCAGCAACATCCTGTATATCTGGCTCCTGGTAATAATGCGCCAGTATAATGGCATTTTTTTCTTTTTTTAATTTTTCAATTTCTGCAAACAAATCAATTCTTGCATCAATTTCAATATCCAAATAACCAACTTCATTAATTTTTGATTTTGCAATGTTAATATCTATCATAATAGTTTTTAATAATTTTTTTATTTAAGTAAACATACTATTACTAGGGCTGTGGATTTGTGGAAACAAAAATTTCTAATAATTTGTAAAGTTAAAATATTCAACTTGTCCACCATCATCCACAGTTAATTAACATCGTTAATAAAATTATGTTTACTAAAAAATCAATAATAGTGGCACTTATTAATACTTCCAATTAATATTTTTAACAGCAGTTAATAAAAATGAATGAGGATAATAAAAACGCATTATTTAAGTTTATCGATGTTAATGTTGTTACGGATAAATATTTTTTGTTCAACATAAATTAGATATTTATATCAATTATCAAATACTTATTCTTTCTATTTCCACTTTATTTATTTAATAAAACAAGGTTATTAACATCAAAACAACCTAATTAACATTGTGTGTTAATTAGAAATTTAGGTACTTTTTAATTTTACTTAATTAATCACCCTTTCAGGTGGTATATCATAAAAATTACACTACTATATAATACCATTAAATTATTAAACTTTTAAAATGCCTGATATGGCTGAATTTAAGCCAATTTGAACTGTTTATTTTTTGGGGATAAATATAGTTTTTTACCCTATTTTTGCCGTCAATTTTAATTAGATAACAAATGCAAATCATTCAGAACATTCGTGAAAAAGGCGCAGCCATTGTAATTGCTGTAATTGCCTTAAGTTTAATTGGTTTTATTTTAATGGATGCAAATATAGGCAGCCAACGTTCGGGTTCATCGGTTAACACTATTGGTGTTATTAATGGTGAGTCAATCGAAACAAAAGAATACCAGAATAAAGTAAAGCAAGTTGAAGACCAGTATGGTGGCCGTATTTCCGGTTCACAAGTTTATATGGTACGCCAAAATGCATGGGACGCATTGGTAGCCGAAAAAATATTAACAGCTGAGTTTGAAAAACTGGGTTTAAGTTTTTCACCAAAAGAATTAAGCAGTATCATGTTTAGCGACGATGCACCACAGGCATTAAAGCAAGCCTTTAGTGATAAAGCAACCGGTCAATATGATATTTCAAAAGTTCAACAATGGTGGCAGTCGGCTAAAAAGTTTAAAGGCGAGCAAAGAGATGCGATCGAATCTCAAATTGTAGAACCCATTAAATTGCAAGCTTTATATACTAAGTATAGTAGTTTAATTGCGGCAAGCGCCTATTATCCTACCTGGATGAAAGAAAAAGAAAATATCGAAACTAAAACTTTTGCAAATATTTCTTATGTTTCTATTCCTTATAATGTTATTAATGATAGCACTGTAAAAATATCTGACGATGATATTATGAGTTATATGGGAAAACATAAAGCCATGTATAAACAAGATGGTGGCAGACAAATTTCTTATGTTTCATTTAGTGCTAATCCAACCGCCGCAGATACTGCAAAAACGCTGGAAACAGTTAGCTCATTAAAATCTCAATTTGCGGCTGATACAAATGCAACCGTTTTTTTATCAAGAAATATGAGCGCTAAAAATTTTGAAGATGTATATACATTAAAATCAAAATTAACCATGTCGCAAAAAGATTCTATTGCAGCATTACCAAAAGATGCTGTATTTGGACCTTATCTTGATGGCAAAGATTTTGTTTTGGCGAAAATGATTGCCAGCAGGCAATTGGCTGATAGCGTAAAATGCAGGCACATATTAATTTCTACACAGGCCGATCAACAAACGGGTGTTGCAAAACTTAGCGACAGTGCTGCTAAAAAAAGAATTGATAGTATTGAAGCTGCCATTAAAGGAGGCGCTGATTTTAATTTAATGGTACAAAAATACAGTGATGATCCGGGAAGTAAAGAGAAAAAAGGAGAATATGATTTTTCTGCATCTCAATTTTCGACTCTTGCAAAAGAATTTTCTGAAACTATTTTTTATGGTGTAACCGGCGATAAAAAAGTTGTGCATACTCAGTTTGGATGGCATTATATTGAAGTGATGAGTCAAAAGAATTTTGAGCCTGCTTACAAAATTGCCTACATGGCAAAGGAAATTATTCCTAGCGATGAAACTGTAAATACTGCAAGTAACAAAGCAAGTAAAATTTCTGGCGAAGCCAGAGATGCTAAAGCGTTGGATGCATACATTGCTAAAAATGGTTTAAATAAAATTGAAGTACCAAACCTGATTAAAGAAAACGATTACCAGTTGGGTGGATTACAAGATGCCCGTCAATTAATTAAGTGGGCATTCGAAGCCAAGCAGGGAGAAGTGAGTGAACCATTTAGCATTGGCGACCAGTTTGTGGTTGCTGTTGTTTCAAAAATTCAACCCGAAGGTTTGCCAGATGCAAAAACAGCAAGACCAATGGTTGAACAAACAATCCGTAATATTAAAAAAGGAGATCTGATAAAAACTAAATTAACTGCTACTCCTACTTTGGAAACAGCAGCAGCTGCATATAATATGCAGGTAATGGTTGCTGGCGCTGATTCTACCCTAACATTTAATTCAAGTATCATTAATGGAATTGGACAGGAGCCCAAATTAATTGGTGCTGCATTTAATAAAACGTATCAATCAAAAGTTTCTGAACCAATAGTAGGAGCTAATGGTGTTTATGTTTTTAAAGTAAACAGCATTGGCACAAAAGCGGTTGAAGTAACAGCCACACAAGATAGTGACCGTACCAAAAATTTATCACAGCAAATTAATTCCGGTTGGTTTGAGTCGTTAAAAAAATTAGCGGTTATTAAAGACAATCGTAGTAAAATTAATTAAGTAAATCATTTTATAAATATGCAGCCGGGCTTTTTAAGTCCGGCTGTTTTTTTAATAAAAAATTATTCCCCTAATCGATAATCACAAATTCAGCAGCAATTTTATAAATCTTAAATTTGCAACATGAGCGATGCAATTGTAAATAAAGTAAGCGAAAGCGTTTTAATAACAATTAATCTGGAAGATTATTATCCAAAGGAAGATGTAGTTGTTTTTGACATAAAGAATTATTTATTTATGGGGCTAATATTAAAAGAAAAAGATTTTAGAGAAGCATTAAAAAATCTGGATCTGCAGCCTTTTGAAAATAAAAACATTGCGGTTACCTGTAGCGCCGATGCTGTAATACCCATCTGGGCCTACATGTTACTGGCAAGTTATTTACAACCGGTTGCCAAAGAAATTATTTTTGGTAACGAAGAAGAATTAAAAAACCAATTGCTTTTAAAAAATATAGAAACCTTACCACTAAATGAATTAACAGATAAAAGAATTGTAATAAAAGGTTGCGGTGAATTGCCCATTGGCGAGGCTGCCTATTTAAAAGCAACAAAAATATTAAGGCCCGTTGCAAAAAGTATTATGTATGGCGAACCTTGCAGTACCGTACCGATTTACAAAAAAAAATAAATCGATTTTATTTTTAACTGCATGCAGTATCTTTCCATCCAACATTTGTTTGCATGATTGAAGCAATAATAAAAGGTTTTGCCATTAGCCTCTTACTGATTTTTTCGGTAGGCCCGGTTGTATTTACCATCATTAAACAAAGTATCAATAATGGCCGTGCCGGAGGTTTTAGTTTTGTTGGAGGCGTTTGGCTAAGCGATGTATTTTGGGTAATATTAAGTAATGCTTTTTCGGAGATTGTACTTGATATGTTGAAGTTTGAAAAGCAGATTGGTTTTACTGGTAGTGTATTTTTAATTGGACTTGGTATTTTCTATCTTTTCTTTAAAAAAATTCATCTTAAAGAAGATGAAAATAAAATTGTAATTACTGCCCGTACGCATGCAAAACTGGTACTGTCGGGCTTTTTAATCAATTCGCTTAATCCGGCAGTAATGTTTTTTTGGTTAACAACCGCTACTGCAATAGCTGCTTCACATACTATCAAACAACGCATCATAATTTTCACTACCTGCATTGTAATCAATACAGGGTTTGATGTTTTAAAAGTTTTATTGGCAGGAAAAATAAGAAAACGGATAAATGAAAAAAGCATCAACCTTATCAATAAAATTTCCGGATTAATTTTATTGGGGTTTGGAATTGCACTCCTCGTTGGTATTTATTACGCTACTAAAAAACGGTAACGATAATAATACCGGATTTTAAAACCAGTAAAAAATTAGCGTATGAAATTGTTAACCTTCTTTTTTTTTATACCATTCTTCTCTAATGCGCAATTAACCGATTTTCTTTTACTTAAAAAGAAAAATCAAACGGTGGCAACCTATTTTACCGGCAGCCCCATTAATATTACAACTACCACCGGTGCATTTATT
>JANPAP010000087.1:0-8192 GCA_031429975.1 Chitinophagaceae bacterium | reverse complement strand
GGTGAGCACGTGGGTGAATATTTCGCACTCATATTTTTTGTGTTGTGTGGCGTAAGTATTTTAGCAAGCTTCAATACTTTGTTGATGTTGTTTTTAGGAATAGAAATAATGAGCATTCCTTTATATATACTCACGGGCAGCGATAAACGAAATTTAAAAAGCAACGAAGCGTCATTAAAATATTTTTTGATGGGCGCTTTTTCTACAGGAATATTATTGATGGGTATTGCATTTATTTATGGTGGAAATACCAACGGTTCTTTCTTTATCGATCATATAAATTTAGGCGAAGGAAAAATGCCGGTATTAATTGCAATTGGCTTGGTATTTATTCTCATCTCCATGTCGTTTAAAGTTTCTGCAGCACCTTTTCATTTTTGGACGCCGGATGTGTACGACGGAGCCCCAACTGTTTTCACTTCGTTTATGGCAACCATTGTAAAGGCTGCCGGCTTTATAGCATTCATCCGTTTATTTGAAAATGCATTTGGAAAAATGCACGACCAGTGGCAGATATTGATAGCAGTAATTGCAGCAGCTACATTAATTATTGGAAACCTTACGGCCGTTTTTCAGCAAAGTGTAAAGCGCATGTTATCTTATTCAAGTATTGCGCAGGCAGGGTTTATGTTGCTGGCAATATTTGCTTTAAATGATACCGCAAAAGAAGGTTTGATTTTATATACTGCAGCATACAGTTTGGCAACAATCGGCATTTTTGCCGTCCTGATAAAAATGAATGATTATACCATTGATGGATTTAATGGATTAAGCAAACAGCAGCCAGTACTGGCTTTTACCGCTACAATCTTTTTATTATCCTTAACCGGTATTCCTTTAACTGCGGGCTTTCAAAGTAAATTTTACATGTTGATTGCTGCATTAAGAAACGGTCATCATCATTGGTTAATTATTGTTGCTGTTTTATGTGCAGCCATCAGTGCCTATTATTATTTTAAGATTATTCAGGCAATGTATTTCAAAGAGTCAACAGCAGATGAAACTACTAAATGGGATGTCAGTATTTCCTTTAAAATATTACTGGTTATTACTTCAATATTAATAATTGCATTGGGCTTGTTTCCTACATTAATTACCGATTGGCTGCATTATTAAAAGATTGATTGCTTCGTACACTGTATTTATATTTCCATCAAACATTAATTAATCAGGCTTGCAAATGAGTTGGTAATCCTATACCACCGTTTGTAAATGAATTAATATGCAATTAATTTATACCCTTTAACTTTAAGCAGAATAAATAAGAATGAAAGTACAGGAATCAATTTTATTATCATACAATACCATTAAAAGTAATCGGCTTCGAACCGCTATTACAGTAATAATAATTGCATTGGGTATTATGGCGTTGATTGCCATCATAACGGCTGTGGAAGCAGTTAATCAAAGTCTTACCAAAAGTTTTTCAACCATGGGTGCCAATGCTTTTAGCTTACGTTTTAAAGATAGAACCGTAAGGTTTGGTGGTGGTGGCAACAGAGGCGACACCAAAAAAGTAAAAAGAAATTCATTGCGATCAAAGGCATCAAGCGAAGGCAAGATGATAACTTTTGATGAGGCCAGGGCATTTAAAAAAAGATATTTTTTTCCTGCAGTTGTTGGCATTGCATTAGCTGGGCCAGGAGGTATCATTGTAAATACCGACACAAAAAAAACCAATCCTGATGTTAGGATTTTAGGTGGCGATGAAAACTATCTCACACTAAACGGTTACGAATTAGCGTATGGCCGAAATTTTTCTGTACCCGATGTTGAAAGTGGCAGCAGTGTTTGCATTGTTGGAAATGCTATTGCACAAAAACTATTTGGTGATAATACCGAAAAAGCAATGGACAAAATCATCACGGTAGCTGGCAACAAATACCGGGTAATTGGAGTGGTTAAAGAAAAAGGCAGCAGTGCTTTTATGAATGCAGATAAAGTAGTTTTAACCAGCTATAATAATATCAGAAGAATTTACGGTTCCGAAAATAAATCATACAATATTGCGGTAATGGTAAATGATATGAAGATGATGGATGTAGCCATTGGCGAAGCCATTGCAGCATTCAGGCCGGTTCGTAAACTGGATGTAAAAGAAGATGATAATTTTTATGTAGATAAAAGCGACAGTATTGCCCAATCATTAATGAAGAACCTGAGTTTTTTACAATATGCAACATTGGCCATTGCCCTGATAACCTTAATTGGCGCAGCTATTGGCCTGATGAATATTATGTTGGTTGCCGTAAATGAAAGAACCAAAGAAATTGGTTTGATAAAATCATTGGGCGGAAAAGCATCCGAAGTTAGAGCCCAGTTTTTATGGGAGTCTATTATAATAAGTTTGATAGGAGCCATTGTAGGTATTGTTACAGGTGTTTTATTTGGAAATATTGTAGCCATTTTATTAAAAACCGGTTTTGTTGTTCCTTGGGCTTGGGTTATAGCAGGGGTTTTAGTTTGTACATTGGTTGGATTACTAGCCGGGCTTTATCCGGCATACAAGGCAGCAAAGCTAGATCCAATAGTTGCATTACGCTATGAATAACCGCAACCGTTTGCATATCTGAAAATAAATAAGCACCAAATTAAATCTTCAATAAAAGTTTCAAATTCATTCCTTCATTTTTGTTTCATACAATTTATTTATTAACTTGTGGCTCATCAAAAAATCAAACGATTGACTTTATTTTTTAAAAAATCCAAAAATATTTTTGATCTTTCATTTAATTAGCAAATCCCATTTTTAAAATTTAATAACAAAAAAACTGAACACTATGGCTGAGACAAAATCAACTGCAACTGTAAAACCAACTACATCAGTTCAAGTAAAAAAATCAAATAACATTATTTCATTGCTTGCACCAATATTCTGTGTACTTGGTGGTTATTTGATCTGGAGATTTATTTTTGGTAATGCATCTGGGTTTACAAAGCCTGCTGCAACAGGTTGGTTTTGGCCTGCTCATGACGGTCCAATAAGTGCATTAAACAAAATGTATTTGGGTGGTATCATCGTACCGGTTTTAATTGGTTCTTTTTTAACCATGTTAACTTTTGCTATCGAGCGTTTTTTAACCATCAGCAAAGCAACGGGTACTGGAAACAATGCCGATTTTATTCGCAAAGTGCAATATCATTTAGCCAATAAGAATGTAGATGCTGCTATCACCGAATGCGACAAACAACAGGGATCTGTTGGTAATGTTATGAAGGCCGGTTTACACCGCTACAAAGCAATGATTACAGATAACGAATTAACCACCGAGCAAAAAGTGTTGGCCATTCAAAAAGAAGTAGAAGAAGCCACCGCATTGGAATTGCCAATGTTGGAGAAAAATCTAGTGTTTCTTTCTACCATCGCATCGGTTGCAACTTTATTAGGATTGTTAGGTACCGTAATGGGTATGATCCGTTCTTTCTCTGCCTTAGGCGAAGGGGAAGGTGGTGGAGATGCTGCAAGCAAATTATCGATTGGTATTTCGGAGGCTTTGTACAATACCGCTTTGGGTATCGGCACCTCTGCATTCGCCATTATTTTCTACAATATTTTTACTACCAAGATTGATGGCATTACTTATGGCATTGATGAAAGCGGATTTACTTTAACTCAAAGCTTTGCATCTCTGTACAAATAATTCCATACTATTTATGGAATCAGTATTGTAATGAATCTAAATAATAAATCTAAAAACTATGGGTAGAGCAAAGTTACCAAGGAAAAGTACCATCATAGATATGACGGCTATGTGCGACGTTGCATTCCTGTTATTGACTTTCTTTATTTTGGCCACCAAACAAAAGCCACCAGAGGCAGTTGCAGTTGTTGCACCTACTTCGGTTTCTTCAAAAGCGGCTCCCGAAAAATCAATTTTAATTACGCTTACAAAAGAGGGTAAATGCTTTTTGATTTTGGGGGATGATACAAAAAAGAAAGAAGTGTTGGAAAATATCAACATAACAAAATCACTTGGATTAACTCCTGATGAATTAAAGAAGTTGGCTAAATTACCTTATATCGGAGTGCCGCTTGGGCAGTTAAAAAGTATGTTGGCAATTGAGGAAGCTATCCCTGCAGAAAGACTTGCTGGTATTCCCATTCAAGACAGTACCAATAATGAAATGGTAGATTGGATCAGAAGTATTACCAATGCTTATGCAGGCGGCAACCAGCGTGATTTGGAAGAAATGATTTTAATAAAAGGCGACAATCTTGCAAAATATCCCATTTTCAAGAATATAAAATATGCCCTTAAGCAAAATGAGATTTTCAAATTCAGGATTGTTACCAACAGCGAAACTATACCACAGGGATCCGAATTGTACAAACAGAATAAAGAAAAAGGTCTTGTAAAATAGATCTGAGACATTAACAGTATTAACTAAAATAAAATATTTTTTATGGCAGAAATGGATACCTCGTCGGGTGGCGGACATCATAAGAAAGGGCCTGGCGTAAAAAAAGCAAAAAAATTATCAACAAGGGTGGATTTAACACCTATGGTTGATTTGGGTTTCATGCTGGTTACCTTCTTTGTATTTACTACAACGATGAGTAAACCAACGGCAATGAATATGAATGAGCCAAAGGACGATCCCGATCAGCAATTAAAAGTAAAACAATCGGGCGCCATGACTATTTTATTAGGTAAGGCAAATGAAGTGTATTACTATATGGGAGAATTAACTGCAGACAATGCTTCAGATCAATTTAAAAGCACCACATTTAAAGAAATACGGCAGATTATTTTAGATAAAAAAAATGGCACTCCAATTGGCGATTTAATGTATATCATTAAGGCAGATAAGGAGGCTACGTTTAAAAATGCTATTGATATTTTAGATGAAATGGCTATTAATGCGGTGCCTCCGGGGCACTATGCCGAAGTGGATATGAGTGAAACCGAAGCTAAACTGATAGGCTTAACGGAAGCAGCCAACGATGTAAAATAGTTTATGGAAAAAGCATAGAGTTTGAATCTTATAAACAAAGTAACTTAAATGGAAATCAACAAAATATTAACCGCAGATATTCTTGACATTATTTTTGATGGCAAGAATAAGGAGTATGGCGCTTACGATCTTCGTAAAAGCTATGCTACAAGGCTTAAAAAAGCCTTGCTAATTACTACTTCATTGGCATTATTGATTTTCCTTTCTTCATTTTTAGCAGATTATGTTGGTAAAAAGAAAACAGGAAAAATTGATGTGTTGGATACGCAAATGGCCGAGATAAAAAAAGAAACGCCACCACCACCACCGCCACCGCCGCCGCCGCCACCAAAAGCGCCACCACCTCCTGAAATTAATCAGATAAAATTTACACCTCCAAAAATTGTAAAGGATGAAGAAGTAAAACCTGATGAAAAAATTGAGGAGATTAAGGAAGATCAAAAAATCAGTATCAAGACAGTGGAGAGTGATAACAAACTTGCAATTGTACAAGCTCCCATTGATGACAAAGGATCTCAGGTGGTAGAAGCTCCAAAATCGAATGATGAGGATAAGGTTTTTACAAAGGTAGAAAACGAAGCCGAATTTCCTGGTGGTAATGCAGCATGGGCAAGGTATTTACAAAAAACACTGGATGGATTTAATCCGGCTGACAATGGTGCTCCCGGCGGAAAATTTCAAGTAATTGTAAGATTTATCGTAAGTAAAGATGGCAGCATAAGTGATGTACAAGCCGAAACAAAATACGGTTATGGCATGGAAAAAATTGCGATCGAAAGTATCAAAAATGGTCCTAAATGGAAACCAGCTTTGCAAAATGGTCGTAATGTAAATGCCTACCGCAGGCAGCCGATTACGTTTGTTGTTGAAGAACAATAATATTTTATTTTTTAATAAAAAATCCCTTGCAAATTGCAGGGGATTTTTTTTATAATTGATTATGGAAAATTTAATGAACGCCATCTAATAGAAAATATTTTTATGGCAACCATTGAAAATGCGGATAGCAATAAAAATCATCCCAAACAAAAATTAATAAAAAAATCTGTCCGGATTGATTTAACACCGATGGTTGATCTGGGTTTTTTATTAATAACTTTTTTCATCTTCACGACAACAATGTCAAAGGCAAGTGCAATGAATATGAATTTGCCGGATGACCGGGATTCATCTGTAACTGATGCCATTTGCAAAAGTTGTGTATTAACTGTTATTGCCGGCGAAAACAATCAGTTGTTTTATTATGAGGGCGATGATTATAATGCAGTTTACAAAACAACAGACTACACTGCTTCCGGAATAAGACAGCTTATCCAAAATAAAAAAATAAAAGTATTTAATGCAAGGGGTGTTGATGAAATGAAGCTCATCATTAAGTTATCACAAAATTCCAGTTTTAAAAATATGGTTGATTTAATTGATGAATCAAATATTACTTGTGTAAAGCGATATTATCTTGCCAATCTCAATGATGCGGATTTAAAAATTGTTTCAATAAAATAAAATAACGGTTACATTTTGCAGCGTCCGCCGCAACTTATCTTTGCAGGATGTTAAATAAACTTTCTGGTTGGGATGATAGCATTGTTGCTCTAGCAACAACTCCGGGTGTTTCGGCCATCGGGGTCATCCGGCTGAGTGGTGCTGAGGCCATAAATATTGTGAATGAATTGTTCCCTTCAAAAGATCTGAACAAACAAATTTCCCATACACTTCATGTTGGCCTGATAAAAGAAAATAACGAAAGCATTGATGAGGTGGTGGTTTCTTTATTTAAAGGCCCCAAAAGTTATACCGGCGAAGATGTGGTGGAAATCAGCTGTCATGGTAGTCCATTTGTTCAACAACAGGTTTTGCAGGCCTGTATTAATAAGGGAGCCCGTATTGCCAAGCCCGGAGAATTTACCCAACGTGCTTTTATAAATGGAAAATTAGATCTTACACAAGCCGAGGCTGTGGCCGATTTGATAGCTTCCAATACAAAAGCATCTCAAAAATCTGCATTGCATAATGTAAGGGGCGGTTTTAGTAAAATATTAAAAGACCTCCGTGAAAATCTCATCCAGTTTAGTGCATTAATTGAATTGGAATTGGATTTTAGTCAGGAGGATGTTGAATTTGCCGATCGCAAAAAGTTTAATGATTTGATCGATTCAGCACTTCAAACAACGCAGCAACTCATTCATTCATTTCAATTGGGTAATGTAATTAAACAGGGCGTAAATGTGGCCATTATTGGAAAACCCAATGCCGGAAAATCAACATTGCTTAACGCATTATTGAATGAAAACAGGGCCATCGTAAGCGAAATTGCAGGTACCACAAGAGACACTATTGAAGAACTAATTAATATCGATGGAATTATTTTCAGGTTGATTGATACCGCCGGAATAAGGGATCACACCGCAGACGAAATTGAAGCAATAGGAGTGGAAAGAAGTATTGAAAAAATGAAATCGGCCGATTTAGTATTGTATATTTTTGATTGCAACTCCACAACGACAGATGAAATAAAAACAGTAATGGAAAGTTTTGAGGAACAAAATATCAAGTATCTATTGATTGCTAACAAAATGGATATTGCTGATACAACAAAATTGCAAGCGCAATTTACGATGCCCAATTTGTTATTGATTGCAGCAAAAGAAAATACTGGAATTGATAATTTAAAAAACTTGCTATTTCAATCTGTAGCACATCAATCCTTATCATCCGAAGATGTGATTATCACTAACAGCCGCCACTACGAGGCATTACAGCAGGTTCAACAATCCTTAAATGATATTAAAAATGGCTTGCAAAATAATTTACCCGGCGATTTACTGGCATTGGATATCCGCCGTTGCCTGCATTATATTTCAGAAATTACCGGCGATGTAAGCAATGATACGGTACTGGATTATGTTTTCAGTAAATTCTGTATCGGCAAATAACCATCCTTCCTTTGTTTCGTAAATGCTTGTCTTTGTTGAGTTTCAGACAAATATTCTTCCTTTATTTGTTGCCCATTTATCCTTTTTTATTTATATTTGTTGCCTGAGTGTTGCCCAAATCTGTTGCCCACAATACCGGGCAACAAAAAAGCGAAATGATGCTACATACAGCTACAAGTTGCAACACTCAGCTACAACTGGCAACAATGAGCAGCAACATTCGAATAGAGAAAACATGTGAGGTTTGCGGTAATAAATACATCGCAAAAAAGACTATTACCCGTTCATGTTCTCTCACCTGTG
>JANPAP010000086.1:0-6266 GCA_031429975.1 Chitinophagaceae bacterium | reverse complement strand
GGTGAGCAATTAAATACGGTTCGTCAAACAAATATTAATAATGCTCTTGCCGGTAAAGTTTCAGGTATCCAGGTACGTAGCCAGTCGAGTGCTGCATTGGGTGCCGAAACCAATATCAGGGTTCGTGGTGAATCGAATGCAGGTGGTGGTGCATCTGGTCCTATCTATGTAGTAGATGGTACCATCATTGCCAGTAACAATGATATTAACCCGGATGATATTGAAGATATCTCTGTTTTGCAAGGCCCACAAGGCGCCGCTTTATTTGGACCCGATGGTGCTAATGGTGCTATTGTAGTTACAACAAAAAAGGGCCGTAAAGGTGTAAAAGGAATGGGTATCGATATTAACACAGGTATCCAGTTTGATAAAATTTATATCTTGCCAAATTACCAGAATTCTTATGCTGGTGGTGGCCGTTCCAACCTAACCCGTTTTAACTGGACCCCAGGCATGCCTGATTTCTGGAAGGCAATGGATGGTAAATACTATCCGGATTATACAGATGATGCAAGTTGGGGACCACGTATGGTAAGCCAGGAATATATTCCATGGTATGCCTGGTATCCGGGTACAGAATATTCTGGTAAAACAGCTGCTTTAACGCCGCAACCAAATAACTCAAGAGATTTCTTTAATACCGGTGTTACTACATTAAACAATATTAGTTTAAGTAAAGTAACCGATGGTTCAAGTATCAGGGTATCTTATACCAATCAAGATCAAAAAGGATTGATTCCAACTTCTTATCTTAAAAAGCATAATCTAAACGTTAGCGCTTCTTACGACTTAAGTACGCATTGGTTATTAAGTACCAATATTACCTACTTGAATCAGAAGACCAATGCTGAAAATGATAACTCTTATTCCAACAACTCAACGGGTAACTTTAACTCATGGTTTCACCGTGATTTGGATATGAGCAAATTAAGGGAATTACAAGATCTTACAACTGCTGATGGTACCTTAGCCAGTTGGAACCATAGTAACCCGGATGGTGGATTTAATCCTGCAAATCCCAGTGCTTTTTACAAGGGTAACTATTGGTACAATCCTTATGCTTATTATAATAATATAAGTAATATCAACCAGCGTGACCGTTTATTTGGTGATTTATCGTTGACCTATAAGTTTAATAACGATTTATCCATTCGTGGTACCTACAGAAAACAACAGTTAACTACCAATGAAGAAATTACTATCAACGATATTCTTCAGTACAGTGCCGGACAAGCTTCCATAAATACTTCCTATTCAGGCGCTGCAGCTAACAATGGTAAGGCTTTTTATGGTACGCAACAAAGCTGGAGCAACCGGAATACTTTTGAAATTGTAGGAAGTTTTAAAAAGAAAATAAAAGAATTTCAAATTAATTCAAATGCAGGTTTCGAACAAGTGCAAATAAGCAGTAAGCGGATTAATGCTGGAACAAATGGTGGTTTTAATGTACCAGCATTGTTTACCTTATCCAATTCTAAAAACCCAATCGATTATACTAATGCCAGATCTGAGCAAAAAAGAAGAGCTGTATTTGCAAGAGGCGATATTGGTTGGAAAAATATGTTATTTGCCGAGTTTGTAGTTAGAGGTGATTGGGCTTCAGTTTTACCTGTAGGGCAAGGATTATTTACCAAAGCCTTTGGTGGTAGTTTTGTATTCAGCGAATTAACAAAGGATCAACTACCATGGTTAAGTTTTGGAAAATTAAGAGCTTCTTATGGTACAGTTACTAGGTTGATTGATCCTTATCAATTGTCGGTTAGCTATGCATTAGCAGCACAGTCATGGAATGGAAATGGTTTAATGGCAACTCCAAACACAGCCCCTGATCCAACATTAAGGGGAGCAACTGCAAGCACAACTGAATTTGGTATCGACTTAAAATTCCTGAAAAACAGGTTGGGAATTAGTGCAACTTATTACAATGCAGTGGATGATAAAGCTCCTATTAGTGCACAGGTTACCGGAACTACCGGGTTTACCAACATTTTGGCAAACGTAGGTAGCACCAAACGTCGTGGTATCGATATTCAGTTTAATGCAAAACCAATTGTATCTAAAAACTTAAACTGGGAGTTCAATGCAAATTTCAGCAAGCAATTAGAAAACACCGTTACAGCAATTGCACCTGGTGTTGATCGTTTAACTGTTTCGAGTGGTGCATCCTTTAATGGTATTACACCTCCAATTACCGTAAATGCGGTAGGTAAGCAATGGGGTATGATGTATGGTGGTGGCGCCAAATTAATTAACGGCCAACGTTTAATTGAAACGGATCCTACTTCTCCTGCTTATGGTCAATATGTAAAAGATCAGGACCTGGTTTTTTATGGCTCGGTATTACCTGAATATACTGGTGGTGTACAAAACACTTTTAATATCTTTAAAAATTTCATTATCAATGTAAATATTGATTACCAGGTAGGTGGTAAATTCTTCTCATTGTCTGATATGTGGGGTTCTTACTCTGGCTTATTGGCCAGAACAGCCGTATTGAATGATAAAGGTGTTCCGGTAAGAACTTCAGTTGCCGATGGTGGTGGTGTTAAAACTACTGGTGTGGATGCTGCAGGAAAACCGGTAAGTTTTTATGTAGAAGCGCAATCTTATTTCCATGGTCTTGTAGAGAACAATATTTTTAATGATTACATTTATGATTTAACCTTTGTAAAAGTTAGAGAATTAAGTTTTGGCTATAAGATTCCGGTTAATAAATTAAAAGTGGGTAAGTTTTTACAAAATGCCACTTTCTCAATTGTTGCCCGTAACCCTTGGTTGTTATATGCCAAAACCAAAGATTTTGATCCATCAGAAATCGGTAGTGTATATGGTGAAGATGGACAGTTACCCGGAACAAGATCATTGGGTATTAACCTTAGATTAGGGTTTTAATTAAATAATTAATAAAGCAAACATATCATGAAATTATATATAAAAATACCACTTGTACTTGCACTAGCTGCAACGGTTTTTACAGGTTGTGAAAAAATAAAAGATTTTGGGGCAACCAATGTAGATCCTAACAGGACTACATCACCCAATACTGCCGCACTTTTAACCAATATATTGCAGAATATCTCCAACAGGGCTACGCAACAAAATCCCGGTTATTATTGTCAATATTTTGCTGAAACCCAATATCCGGGGGTATCACTGTATACCTTACCACAATTTAATTTTGATGGTTTTTATGCAGGTGCCATGTACGATTGTACCAATATAATTAACACGGCATCCAATCCATTAACAACGGCTGCAGCAGCAGCCAATGGTTCTGTCAATAACCAAATAGCCATTGCTAAAATTTTGAATGCATATTATTATTGGACCATTACCGATGCTTGGGGTGATGCACCCTATTCACAAGCTTTATCCGGTGGAACCATTAAGTTCCCTGTGTATGATAAGCAAGAGGATATTTACAAAGGACTTATAAGCCAGCTTAAAGAAGCCACTGCACAGTTTGATGCTGGTAATCCGGTTAAAGGAGATATTGTTTATAATGGGAATGTAGGGAAGTGGAAAAAGTTTTCAAACTCCTTGCGCATGTTAATGGCTATGCGGTTGAGTAAGCGTTTCCAAACATCGGGTCAATATGCAGCCAATGAATTTAATGCTGCATTAGCTGATGCTGCTGGTTCTATTGAAACCAATGCTGATAATTTTTCAGTTACTTATCCGGGTGGTTCTTATAATAATCCTTGGTTTGCCTTATATGATGGCCGTAAAGATGTTGGACAATCTACCACATTTATTGCTTTATTAACTGGTTTAAACGATAAGCGTCAGCTAAATAATATTTATGGTTCTTCACAAATTGGTGTTCCTTATGGCCGTAACAGGGATTACATGAATAATACCTGGGGAGCAATTTTCTCAGCCGATCAATGGTCGAGAGTTTTGAATGCTAACTTAAGATTGAATTCTGGTAAGGTAGATATTGTACATGCTGCTGCCGTTTTATTTGCAAGATCAGAAGCAAAAGAAAGAGGTTGGAGCAATGCTACTGAAACCTTAACTGCAAAGCAATTATATGATATGGCTGTAAATGCATCCTTTGCCCAGTGGGGTTTAAACACATCTGATGCTACCTCTTATTTAAACAACAGTTTGGTTGCTTATGGTACAGCTTCTGCTGATAATTTAAACAGGATTGCATTACAAAGATATATTGCCCTTTATCCGGATGGATTGCAAGGCTGGTGTGAGTGGAGAAGAACTGGTATCCCGGCTTTAACACCTGCACAGGATGCATTAAACTCTGGTGGAAAAATTCCCCGTCGTTTTGTTTATGGAACCAATGATTACAGCACCAACCCTGCTAATGTAGCGGCTGCAGCTGGTAGAATGACTGGTGGCGATAGTCAGGATGCTAAAATCTGGTGGGATCAATAATCAATCATAATTTTTAAGACCTCTTTAAAAAATAAAATATGCAATACGCAACATTTTTAAAAAATACATTGGCCATAGGAGCATCCATATTGATGTTTAGTGCCTGTAAAAAAGTAGTAACTCCAGAGCCAATGGGTGATGCTGGGATTACTATTGTAAAATTCATTGATGGTCTGGCTGATACATCCAATGGATATTCTTCAGGTTACAAATCAATTGATATTGATTTAATTTCAACATCTCAAACTGTTGAAGCGGTTGATATCAGAAGAGATGCTCCCAATAATACTGAATTGAACAGGGATATGATGATTACTGTAAAAAATGATCCGGGTGCTGTTACGGCATACGATCCATTATTAACACCTATGCCAGATGGTTCATTTTCTGCCGATCCTTCTACACCTTTAATTGGAACTGATTATAAAGTAACCATGAAAGCGGGTGAATTTGCAAAAATCATCAAAATTGTAATTCCAAATATTTTGTTGTTGGATATTACCAAGACCTATGCTTTGGGTTTTACCATCAGTGCTGTTGATGCCAACGGTAAAATTGCTGCAATGGAAAAATCAATCGTTGTTGCTTTTGGTTTAAAAAACAAGTGGGATGGTAAATACCAAATCAATACTGTTTCATTTGTTGATTTATCAAACGCAGCATTAATTGGATACAATTCATGGAAAGCCGATTTAAAAACTTCTGGTGCATACACGAATATTGCTTATTTAACAGGAGTAATTGGCAGCCCGGATTTAGCAACTACTGCCTGGTTAAATACACCATACCACCCAATTATTAATACCGGAACTGCTGCAGGTAGTGTGTATGGTAATTTTGGAATGGTATTTACATTTAATGATGCTGGTAAAATTACTGCTGTAAATAATTTTTATGGTCAGCCTTCACCAGGTCCTCAATTTCGTTCTGCTGTAATTGATGCTACCGGTATTAATTCGGTTTATGCTAATAAAGACTTTAGAGTAAAATATAAAATGCTACACCCGGGTTTAGGCTTAGCCGGTGATATCCGTGTATTGATGGATGAAAACTGGATTTACAAAGGACCAAGATAATCTTACCATTAAATATATTTTTTACAAAGGGCTTCTTATTAGAAGCCCTTTGTTTTTATCTTTGCGCTACAAAATTTAAAAAATGATAAATCAACCCGAACAACCCAACCAACTCAATATCGAAATTTCTGAAGAAGTATCCGAAGGTGAATATGCCAACCTTGCTATTATTACGCATAGCCATGCAGAGTTTGTAATAGACTTTGTAAATGTTATGCCTGGTACACCCAAGAGTAAAGTAAAATCAAGAATAATATTTACACCACAGCATGCCAAAAGATTTATGAAGGCAATGACAGAAAATGTGCTGAAGTATGAATCATTAAACGGCCCGATTAAAGACCTGGAAGAAATACAATTGCCTATGAATTTTGGCGGTCCTACGGCTCAAGCATGATAATTACATTAATCCTTCATCAGCAAAGCTGTAATAACCAGCTTCGCTCACAATGATGTGATCCATTACCAGTATATCCAGGTAACGGGCAGCTTCCTTTATCTTAACAGTTAGCTGTTCATCAGCCCTACTTGGCTTAAGACTGCCGGATGGATGATTGTGACAAAGAATAATGTTGACGGCATCTGTTTCCAAAGCTTTGCGAAGTATAATTCTTGGATCAGCGACTGTGCCGGTAATTCCTCCCTCGCTGATTATTTCAAAATGATTGATCTTATTAGCCCGGTTTAAAAACAATACGGCAAAAACTTCGTGGGAATGATCTTTTAAAATAGAACGCAGGTATTGTGCAATTTCTTTGCTGGAAGTTACTTTTTGGCGCTGCAATAATTCTCCAC
>JANPAP010000085.1:0-2141 GCA_031429975.1 Chitinophagaceae bacterium | reverse complement strand
GTTTTTTTTTTATTTACCTTTTGATGCTTATTTTTCTGTTGTAAAAGCAGGCCGGATACTCTGGATGAATGACGTCCAATATCCAGGATCGGGTATCTATACCGGTTTTTCAAAACAATAAGGGTAATTTATTTGGAATATTTTAATGGAAGAAACCGGTTTTGTTTTCATCAAATTAAGCATACATAAAATTTCATACTTACATTCGCAATGATGAAAAATTATCAATCACTGCGTATTGTTTTTATGGGTACACCGGAATTTGCGGTAGCATCGTTGGATGCATTGGTAAAAGCCGGTTGCAATATAGTAGGCGTAATAACTGCTCCTGATAAGCCCGGTGGAAGAGGAATGCAATTGCAACAAAGTGATGTAAAAAAATATGCGGTTGAAAATGGATTGAAAGTTTTACAGCCGGAAAAATTAAAAGCTCCCGAATTTTTAGAAGAATTAAAATCTTTAAATGCCGAACTGCAAATTGTTGTGGCATTTAGAATGTTGCCCGAACTGGTTTGGAATATGCCGCCCATGGGATCGGTAAACCTGCACGGTAGCTTGTTGCCAAAATACCGTGGCGCTGCACCCATTAACTGGGCTGTTATAAATGGCGAAAAAGAAACCGGTGTAACTACTTTTAAATTGAAGCATGAAATTGATACCGGAGATATTTTATTACAGGAAAGTTTTGCCATTGGCAATGATGAAACTGTTGGCGAAATTCACGAAAGGATGAAAGCCATTGGAGCCGCATTAATTGTAAAAACTGTAAAGGGTTTGGCCAAAGGAACATTAAAAGAAATTCCACAGGAGGTGCTTGCCCCTTCCCCTTTGGGGAAGGCTGGGATGGGGTCGCATGCGCCCAAAATTTTCACAGATACCTGCAAAATAAATTTTACAAAATCAATTGATGAAGTATATAATTTGGTTAGAGGACTATCGCCATACCCAGCCGCCTTCACATTTTTAAATGACAAAAAATTAAAAATATTTGCTGCCGAAAAAATTCATCTGCAACCAACTATTGAAGCCGGAAATTTTGAGACCGATCATAAAACATTTTTGCAATTTGCCTGTGCCGATGGGTTTTTGCTGTTGAAGGAAATTCAACTGGAAGGGAAAAAGAAAATGCTTATCGCCGATTTTTTAAGAGGGTATCGTTTTGAATAATTAATAAATTTTCAAAAGGGCTGTTATAAATCAACAAAACTAATCTCCCTGTTATTCCATACGCTTCTTTGTATGGTTGCAATTATATTTGTACAAAATAAAAAAGCATCTCAACGCTCAATAACATATTACAAAGCCCGGTTGAATACCTAAAAGGCGTGGGGCCGCAAAGGGCCGAATTGCTGAAGAAGGAACTCAACATCTTTACTTTTAAAGATGTGTTGGAGCATTATCCATTAAGGCATTTGGATAAAACAAAAGTTGATAAAATTGCCAATCTGGGTTATACCAACGAATATGCACAAGTGGTTGGCAGGTTATTGCATTTTAATACTGTTGGCGAAAAAAGGGCCAAACGTTTAGTAGCTATTTTAAAAGACAGTACCGGCGAAATAGAGTTGACCTGGTTTCAGGGGATTAACTGGATAGAAAAAAATATTGTACCCGGCCAACAGTACCTGGTTTTTGGAAAGTTGGGATTTTTTAATGGTAAAGTACAAATGGTACATCCCGAGCTGGAAATATTTCATCCGGAAAAAGCTGCCGGTAAAAGTTTTCTCGATCCCATTTATCCATCCACCGAAAAGTTAAAAGCACGTGGATTAAATGGCAGGACATTTGCAAAATTTACCTATAGTTTATTACAACAATTATCGCCCAACGATTTACCGGAGAATTTACCGGAATCCATTATAAAACAATACCGTTTTATTTCCCGTTGGGAAGCCTGTTGCCAGATTCATTTTCCCAAGTCGGAAGAATTGTACCAGCATGCAGTACGCCGGATAAAATTTGAAGAATTGTTTTTCGCTCAACTCCGCCTGGGCTTTATACGAAGTAAGCGGCACCGTTTCAGCAAGGGATTTAGTTTTGATATTGTTGGGCATCTTTTCAATACTTTTTACGAACAGCATTTGCCTTTTCAATTAACCACCGCACAAAAAAGGGTGTTAAAAGAAATACGAAAAGATTTG
>JANPAP010000084.1:0-1579 GCA_031429975.1 Chitinophagaceae bacterium | reverse complement strand
ATGGAAGCCTATTTTTATTTTGATGTGGATGCTGCCAACCGTGTAATGCACTTTATGGGAGAACCACAGGAAACAAGGCATTTGGTGATTGCAAACAATGAAGCTGCTATATCAGCGCCATGGAGCATGCACTTTGGTGTGGGTACTGCCAGCTATGGTTTTATATGGGGCATGGCAGGAGAGAACAAAGAGTTTACTGATATGGACCCTCAGCCTATTGCATCTTTAAAATAAAAAAGAAAAAACAGAATTTATTATTACAAAAAGGTTAATCACATAAAATCTATTTCAACCCCTGAATAGAAATAAATGTCCCCCTTTAGGGGATAGGGGAAATAACAATGAGTAAAAAAGTAGTAACACTTGGTGAAATCATGTTGCGTTTGTCAACACCCGATTATAAAAGATTTGTACAGGCCGATTCATTTGATGTAACCTATGGAGGCGGTGAAGCCAACGTAGCTGCAGCATTGTGTAATTACGGATTGAATGGAACGTTTGTAACCAAAGTTCCTAATAATCCTATTGGGCAATCCGCTATCAATCATTTGCGCCGCTATGGTGTGGATACTCAATTCATCGCAAGGGGCGGAGAACGTTTGGGAATTTATTTTTTAGAAACAGGCGCATCCATGAGGGCATCACAAGTGGTGTACGACAGGGCTGGTGCTTCCATTGCAGAGGTGGATGCCAGCGAATTTGATTTTGATAAAATACTGGATGGCGCAAGTTGGTTTCATACCACAGGCATCACACCGGCATTAAGTGATAAGGCCGCCGCATTAACAGAAGCTGCATTAAAAGCTGCCAAAGCAAAAGGCATCACTACCAGTATCGACCTCAACTTTCGTAAGAAATTATGGACAAAAGAAAAAGCACAAAAAGTAATGACGCAATTGTGCCAGTATGTAGATGTGTGTATAGGAAACGAAGAAGATGCTGATACTTGTTTAGGTTTTAAAGCGAAAGATACAGATGTTACAAAAGGCGAATTAAACCTTGATGGGTTTAAAGATGTGTTCAGGCAAATGAAAGAAAAATTTGGGTTTAAATTCATCGCTTCTTCATTAAGGGAAAGCCACAGTGCAAGCGACAATGGATGGAGTGCACTGGTATATGATGGCAACGAATTTTATCATACCAAACAATACAATGTAAGGATAGTTGACCGTGTGGGTAGTGGTGACAGTTTTGCCAGTGGATTGATTTATGGTTTGGTAACAGGAATGCCCATGCCGGATGCGGCTGAGTTTGGAGTGGCAGCCAGTGCATTGAAACATACTATTCCCGGAGATTTAAACCATGCAACTTTAAATGAAGTAAAAGAATTGGTAAAAGGTGATGGAAGCGGCAGGGTGCAACGATAAAATATTTTTGAACCAAACAGAAGTGATGCAATGATGCTTTATTGGCGTCGCACTCTTGTACAACTTATACTTTATTCAGCCCCTTCAATTCAGGGAGTATTTATTTTACCTAAACGCTGGCAATTAAATAATTCGTGTAATTCTTTTTAATCAGTGCAATAAAAAAATAAGCATGATCATCGATACCATTCAAAATGCATCAAAGTATTTCT
>JANPAP010000083.1:0-9133 GCA_031429975.1 Chitinophagaceae bacterium | reverse complement strand
TTAAACGTTTTCGTTTTCTTAAAGGGCGTCAGGAGCTGGTTAAAGCGGGTGGTGTTACCATCATCAACGATAGTTATAATGCCGATATTAATTCGTTAACTATTGCGTTAGATTTTTTGGCGCAGCAGCAACAGCATCCAAACCGTTCGTTGTTTTTAAGCGATATTTTACAAACCGGAAAAAGTAATGATCAATTATATGGCAACATTGCAGCGATACTTTTGCAAAAAAATATCAACAGAATAATTGGTATCGGGCCTGAAATATTTAAACAGCAAGCTGCATTTTCCGGAATAAAGCATTCCAGTTTTTTTTCTTCAATTGCCGATTTTAAACAACAGTTTAATACCCTTCACTTTTATAATGAAACCATCTTATTAAAAGGTGCCCGGGTTTTTGAGTTTGAGCAAATCAGTCATTTGCTGGAAGAAAAAGTACACCAGACTGTTTTGGAAATAGATCTTTCGGCCATCACTCATAATTTAAAAGCTTATCAGCAACTGCTGCAACCCGGCGTTAAATTAATGGCCATGGTAAAGGCTTTCAGCTATGGTAGCGGCAGTTTTGAAATTGCCAATTTACTACAGTTTCATAAAGTAGATTACCTGGCCGTGGCTTATGCAGATGAAGGTGTGGAATTAAGAAAAGCCGGAATCAGTTTACCCATAATGGTTATGAGCCCGGAGATTGCAACTTTTGATGTGCTGCTGCAATATGATTTGGAACCCGAATTATATTCATTCAATATCCTGCAATCATTTCAAAAATATCTTGAGGAAGCAGGCATTGAAAACTATCCAGTTCACATAAAATTGGATACGGGCATGCACCGTTTGGGTTTTGAAGAACAGGACATCGACCCATTAAAAAATCTTTTAAAGATTTGTACAAAATTAAAAATACAATCTGTTTTTTCTCACTTGGTAGCCAGTGATACAGAAAATCTGGATGCATTTACAAACGCACAATTTGTAAAGTTTAATAATTGTTGTGATGCATTACAAGAAGCGGTTGCTTATAAATTTATGCGGCATATTGCCAACACATCGGCTATAGCCAGGCATAATAATTTGCAATTGGATTTAGTGCGGCTGGGAATTGGATTGTATGGTGTTGACAGTGCCGAAGCAATGCAGGGTACTTTGAAAAATGTAACTACTTTAAAAACAACGATAGCACAAATTAGAAAAGTAAATGCCGGCGAATCGGTTGGCTATAACAGGAGTGAAGTAATGCAACAAGACTCAATGATTGCAACTGTGCGTATTGGTTACGCCGATGGGTACCCCAGAAATTTGGGAAACGGCAAAGGGCAAATGTTATTGAACGGGAAATTGGTAAAAGTTGTTGGAAATGTTTGTATGGATATGACGATGTTAAACATTTCGGGAATGGATGCAAAGGAAGGTGACGAAGTAATTGTATTTGGAAAAAATTTGGCGGTAACACAAGTGGCACAATGGGCTGGTACTATTGCCTACGAAATATTAACCGGCATTTCTCAAAGGGTAAAGCGGGTGTATTATGAAGAGTGATGTTGGAAGATTGGGAATCATTAAAATTAAAAACTTGTTAAAAAAATAGTATTAATCCTTAAGCTGATACTATTGATTAAGCGACAAACCGGCAATCAATTTATAACTCAACAAATCAATTATCTTTGCGCCCATTATGAAGGGAAGAAACGTAATACTCATCATCTTATTAATTGTATTGGCCGACCAGGCTTTGAAAATTTACATCAAAACAAATTTTTACATGAATGAGCATGTAAATGTTTTGGGTAGCTGGTTCCGCCTGCATTTTGTTGAAAACGAGGGCATGGCTTATGGATGGAAGTTTGGTGGTAATGCCGGTAAAATGCTGCTTACTTTATTCAGGCTGGGTGCTGTTGTTTTTGGCGTATGGTATTTAAAAAGTATCATTAAAAAAAAATACCACAAAGGATTTATTATTTGTGCTTCCTTAATTTTTGCAGGCGCTTTGGGTAACCTAATTGACAGTATGTTTTACGGGTTGATATTTGAAGAAAGTATCTATGGCAGTTTTTCTACTGCAAAAATTTTTCCTGCACATGGCTATGCAGGATTTCTTCATGGCAAGGTGGTGGACATGTTGTATTTTCCTGTGATCAGAGATGCACATTTTCCCAATTGGGTACCCGTTTGGGGAGGTGATGAGTTTGAATTTTTTCGCCCGATTTTTAACCTGGCAGATGCGGCTATTTCAACAGGCGTAATCAGTATTTTAGTTTTTCAAAAAAAGTTTTTTAAACCCGAAATCATCAAAACAAATACCATTGAAACCAATGCAGTTGTGAATGATGATGTACAGGTATCCTAAATTATACAATAAAAAAGAGGCGGTCTAAAAATTGTCTTTTTTAACCGCAGAGACGGAGAGACGCAGATTTTACAGATTGAATACACTTTATTTCTCTGCGCCTTTGCGTCTCCGCTGTTATTTTTTTGGCTTATGCGACAGCCTCTTTTTTATTGATATCAGTGCTATTAAATTTTGCCAACCATATTTGCCGGAATAACCCAGGCATCAAATTCGGCCGGAGTAACATAGCCCAATTTTACAGCCATTTCTTTTAAAGTGGTTCCTTCTTTATGCGCTTTTTGAGCAATTTCTGCAGCTTTGTAATAACCAATTTTTGTATTGAGTGCAGTTACCAACATCAACGAATTGTCTACATGCTTTTTTATGTTTGCTCTAATAGGCTCTATCCCTACAGCACATTTATCATTAAAGGAAATACAGCCATCGCCAATCAATCGGGCACTGTGTAAAAAATTATAAATCATCACCGGCTTAAAAACATTCAATTCAAAATGGCCCATGCTGCCTGCAATACCAATGGTAACATCATTACCCATTACCTGTGCAGCAATCATGGTAATGGCTTCGCATTGCGTAGGGTTTACTTTGCCCGGCATAATGGAGGAGCCCGGTTCGTTATCCGGAATAAAAATTTCGCCAATGCCACTTCTTGGTCCCGATGATAACATACGGATATCGTTTGCAATTTTCATTAAGCTTACTGCTACTGTTTTTAAAGCGCCATGGGCTTCTACAATGGCATCATGAGCTGCCAGTGCCTCAAATTTATTATGTGCTGTAATAAAAGGAAGTTTGCTCAATTTGGCAATATGTTTTGCAACCGTTACATCATATTTTGGCGGTGTATTAATACCGGTTCCAACGGCTGTACCACCCAAAGCCAGTTCGCTTAAGTGTGTCAAGGTATTTTTAATCGCCTTCAATCCATGATCGAGTTGAGAAACGTATCCACTAAATTCTTGTCCCAATGTTAAAGGTGTTGCATCCATAAAATGGGTACGACCAATCTTTACCACTTTTTTAAAAGCGGTTGCTTTTTTATCGAGTGTGTTGCGGAGTTTTACAATTCCGGGAATGGTTGTTTCCATTAAAATTTTATACGCTGCAATGTGCATGGCAGTTGGAAAAGTATCGTTGCTGCTCTGGCTTTTATTTACATCATCGTTGGGGTGTAAATATTTTTCTTTGTCGCTTAATTTGCCTCCGTTTATTACATGGCCACGGTAAGCAATCACTTCGTTCACATTCATATTACTTTGGGTACCGCTACCGGTTTGCCAAACCACTAACGGAAAAAAATCATCCAGTTTTCCATCCAGAATTTCTTTACAAACTTTGCCAATAAGTTCGGCTTTTTTCTTTGTTAAAATACCGGCTTCGTTGTTGGTAATGGCGGCAGCCTGTTTTAAATAAGCAAAGGCACGGATGATTTCTTTGGGCATCTTATTAATGTCCTGTGCAATTTTAAAATTGTCGATGCTACGTTGGGTTTGTGCTCCGTAATAGGCATTAGCAGGCACTTTTACTTCACCCATGGTATCTTTTTCAATTCTGAATTCCATAAAATTTATTGTGTTTAATTGGTTGGTTTTAAAATTATGATCCGGTAAATACGGCTTTTCTTTTTTCCAGAAATGCGGTGGTTCCTTCTTTCATATCGTTGGTTTTAAAACAAAATCCAAAAGCAGTTATTTCTTCAGCGTAACCATCTTTTGTTTCATCAAAAACGGCATTGGCAGTTTCAATACATTTGGAAATGGCTAAGGGTGCTTTGGTATTTATTAACTGTAAAATTGAATTTGCTTTGTTTAATAATTCTGCTGCAGGCACCACATAATTTACCAGTCCAAATTGCAATGCGGTGGCAGCATCAATAAGATTTCCGCTGATCAATAATTCAATGGCCCTGCCCTTACCAATTAATTGTGTAAGCCGTTGGGTGCCGCCGTAACCCGGTATCAGCCCAAGGTTTACTTCGGGTTGCCCAAATTTTGCGGCTTCACTTGCCAGCCGAAAATGGCAAGCCATTGCCAACTCACAACCACCGCCCAACGCAAAACCATTTACTGCGGCGATGATGGGTTTGTTTGATTTTTCAATTTTTAAAAAAATATCCTGACCTCTTTTTGCAAGGGCCATTGCCGATGATTTATCAAGGCCGGCAAATTCGGTAATGTCGGCGCCTGCTACAAAAGCTTTTGGTCCGGCACCGGTAATAATGGCCGATTTTATGGCCGGATTATTTTGTATTTCATCCACCACTTTATCCAAATCGGTAAATACATCTTTGTTTAATGCATTTAATTTATCTGGCCGGTTAATTGTAATGGTTAATATTCCATCGGCTAAATTTGTAAGTATGGTAGTGTACATAATTTTTTTATCAAAAATAATCATAATCTTTTCACATAAAAATTATGAAATGGGTTTATAAAATTCATAGTGCAATATTTATCATGTTAAATCTATTTTATAAAATAGAAATTAATAACTAATATTAGTAAACAAAATTTTTAAATGAAACACAGCCTTGTCTTTTTATTTCTCTTTCCATTTTTTGCCAACGCAACTAATTATTATATCAGTAATGATGGCAATGATAACAGGTTGGGTAATTCGGAATCGCAGGCATGGCAAAGTATTTCTAAATTGAATAATTCATTTTCAAATTTCAGGGGAGGCGATAGTGTTTTTTTTAAACGGGGTGATGTGTTTTATGGATCAATAATAATTAAAGCTTCTGGTTTGCCTGATAATCCAATTGTATTATCTGCTTATGGAAAAGGCGCCAATCCGGTTATAACCGGGTTAACAAAAATTTCGGGCTGGGCAAAAATTGATGCAGCCATTTGGACTGCGTCTGTAAATGCAAAAACCAATTTAAATTTAATTACGATAAATGGTATGCCGCAGCGGATTGGCCGTTACCCAAATGCCAATGATGCTGATGGCGGGTATTTAAGGTATGAAGAATTTGAAGACAACAATTCAATAACTGATAAGGAATTGCGTAAGGATATTGATTGGACGGGTGCCGAAGTGATCATTAGAAAAAATCACTGGACAGCAGAAAGGTGTAGGGTTACAGCGCAAACTGCAAATACAATTTTTTATAAGCATGCAGTTGCTGGTATCAATACAACCGATGTTCCTAAACTTTATAATGGTACAAAAGGGAATGGTTATTTTTTTCAGAATGACCCCAGAACCCTGGATGAATTGGGTGAATGGTATTTTGATAGCAGCAATAAAAAACTGCAAATTTATTTTGGTAAAAGCCTTCCTTCCAATTTTATAATTAAGGCAAGTACCATCGATACCCTGGTAGATATCGGCAATAAATCTTTTATCAATTTTATCAATTTAGATTTTGAAGGCGCCAATAAGAGTGCGCTGTATTGCAGGGATGGTAATGATATCAGCATACAATATTGCAATTTTAAAAACATTGGTGCTAAGGCCATTCATTTTTGGAACAGTGCCAATATTTTTATTGATCATGTAAATACGAGTTATGTTTTGTCTAATGCAATACAGGTACGAAACAGTAAACAGGATAATGTTACGGTTAGTAATTGCATCCTAAAAAACACAGGGCCCTTTATTGGAATGGGAAGTTTTTTTGATGACCGGGATTACAAAGCCATTTCGGTTATGGCTCATAAAAATGTACTCATTGAAAATAATGTGATTGACTCCGTAGGCCTTACTGCTATTCAGTTTCAGGGAAGCAATGTGCTGGTAAAAAATAATTTTGTAAATAATTTTTGTTATGTGTTGGATGATGGGGCAGGCATTTATACTTATACAGAAAGCAGCCGGGAGGGGGGCTTAAACTATATAAACCGAATCATTACGGGTAATATTATTTTAAATGGATTGGGTGCACAGGCAGGCTCCATCAGCATGCCAAAGGCAGAGGGAATTTATCTTGATGGAAGCAGTATGAATGTGATTGCAGAGAACAATACAATTGCTTATGTATCTAATAAAGCACTGGCATGTAATAATCCGGTTCATGTAAAATTTATAAAGAATACTTGTTTTAATAATGGCGGCGGTTGGGGAGCAGCCCGGTTAAATACCTGGGAAAATATTGAAGGCCTTATCATCCGGCATAATATTTTTTATCCGGTAAACGATCAACAACAATTGGTGAATTTTATTCACTCCGGATTAGATCAGCCTTTGCCAGTAAGCATTTGCGAAGCATTGCAATCAATGGGAAGTGTGGACAGTAATTATTATAATATTGTAAACCCTGCTGCTTTTAATTACAGTTATGCACCTAAGGCAGGTAAACAATGGATCTATCCTTCTCCTTTATCGTTCGATAATTGGCAGGCTTTTTCGGGGCAGGATTTTCATTCAAAACTTCCTTCCAAAATTTTATCAGGCTATCAGATAAAAAATATAATTGGTAATAATTTGGTTGCAGGGGGAGATTTTAAAACCAATATCAATGCTGTAAATATTTTTGGTTCGAATGTAAAATCAAGCTGGGCAAAAAATGAAAAACTGGTTGGTTCAGGATCTTTAAAAATTGAAGTAAAAGCGGCTGAAGCTAACCGTTATGTAATGGTACACGGCCCTGTTGGAATATTGCCAGCAGGGAAAAAATATGTGTTGCGGTTTAAAACAATGGGAAGTTCTGAATGTGGAATTGCAAAAGCCTATTTACGAAAAACTGAAAAACCTTATACTGAACTGGTAGCAAAGCAAACGGCTGTTTTTGGCACTTCTGTTGGCAATCATCAGTTTTTATTTGAATTAAATCAACAGGCTGAAACCAGCTTTGTTATTGAGGTTGAAAAGAATGCTGGAATTTTTTATGTAGATGATATTGAATTGTACGAAGTAAATGCTCAGGTAAAATCAATTGCAACTCAGGTAAGGTTTGAGTACAATGCTTCTGCTGTAGAAATTAGCATACCGCTTTCAAAAAATTATATTGGTGTTGATGGGTTGTTATACAGCGGAACTTTAAAATTAGCGCCATTCAGCAGTATTATTTTGTTGTCCAGAAATAGTTGGGATCAATAAATAATTTTAAAAACTCCTGTTTTCTTTTACCCAATCTTTTATGTATGCTGCAATATCTGTAGTTGTTGTGCCCGGCGGAAATAATTTTCCAACACCCAATTCATTCAAAGCTTTCATATCGTCGTCGGGTATAATGCCACCGCCTGTTAGCAACACATCATTCATTTCTTTTTCCTTCATCAGCTTTATAATTTTTGGAAAAATTGTATTGTGAGCACCACTTAAAATACTGATACCAATTGCATCCACATCTTCCTGTAACGCAGCATTCACCACCATTTCGGGAGTTTGGCGCAGGCCGGTATAAATTACTTCCATGCCCGAATCCCTGAGTGCAGTAGCAATAACTTTTGCACCACGGTCGTGGCCATCTAATCCAACTTTTGCAACTAAAACTCTGATGGGTCTATTCATAATCAAACTTTATAAAAAATATTATTGAAGTAAAGATAAGGTATGCTCAATTCTATTTAAGGTGGCTTCCTTACCAATGGCAGCAGCAATATCAAAAACTCCAGGGCCAAATTTTCCGCCTACTAACATGATTCTAAATGGCAACATCAGTTCGCCGGGTTTTAATTGATTGGCCGCTGCAATTTCTTTAAATCCATTTTCAAGATCAACCATATCCCAGTTGGAATTGATTTGACAGGCTTTTAATAATTCAATAAAAAACAACTGTTTTTTATCATCCCATTTTGGTTTGATAGCAGCGATGTCGATGCTGGCAGGATCTTTAAAAAAGAACCCGGCCTGCTGTACAAAATCAGTTAATAAAGTGCAACGCTCTTTCACCAATTCAATTACTTTATCTAATAAAATAGTATCTGTAATTTCAAATGCTGCCGCTTCCAATTGCTGCTTAACATTCAATCTTAAACTTGCTGCAGGCAATTTTTTTATCCATTCATGATTAAACCATTTGGCTTTTTCAAAATCGAATTTTGCGCCGCCTTTATGCACTCTTTCCATGCTGAATTTTTCAATCAATTCTTCCAGCGAAAATAGCTCCTGTTCGGTGCCGTCGTTCCAACCCAACACTGCCAGCAGGTTTATAAATGCTTCGGGTAAAAAACCCAACTCTTTAAATCCTTTAGTAATTTCTTTTGAAATGGGATCTTGCCAGTCCATTGCATACACCGGAAACCCCAGCCGGTCGCCATCTCTTTTACTGAGTTTACCATTGCCATCGGGTTTTAAAATCAAGGGCAAATGTGCCCATTGCGGCATGGCATCCAAACCAAATAAATACTTCCATAATAAAATATGCACGGCTGCACTCGGCATCCATTCTTCTCCCCTGAATGCATGGCTGATCTGCATTAAATAATCATCCACCACAACGGCTAAATGATAGGTAGGCATTCCATCGGCTTTTAATAAAACCTTATCATCAACATTGTTGGTATCAATTTCAATATCACCTCTAATCATGTCTGTAAAATTTACAAACTCATTGGGGTTTATTTTTATGCGGATAACATAAGGCGTTCCATTATCAATCAGGGCCTGTGTTTCAGCTGGTAATAATCTCAATGAGTTGTTCATTTCCATCCTTACCCCGTAATCATATTGCAGGCTGTTGCTGCCGGTAGCTTTTAATTTTTCCCTCATGGCTTCCAACTCCTCGGGTGTATCAAATGCATAATAGGCATGGCCTTCTTCAACCAGCTTGTTGGCGTATTTTCTGTAAATTTCTTTGCGCTCACTTTGGCGGTAAGGAGCAAATGCACCTCCATGTAAA
>JANPAP010000082.1:0-2147 GCA_031429975.1 Chitinophagaceae bacterium | reverse complement strand
GGGTAATTGTTATAATAAAAAGTAGCAGCTTACTCAAAGATCAAATTTAAAAATTATGCGTCCCGTACAATTCAATAATAAAGTAAAAATGGTAGAAGCTCCCGAAGGCATGATGGGAGACGGTTTTATGGCAACATCGCTTGAAAAAGTGGTAGGCCTTGCCCGTAAAAATTCTATCTGGCCTTTACCATTTGCTACTTCCTGTTGTGGTATTGAGTTTATGGCCACCATGGCCTCTCATTACGACCTTGCAAGGTTCGGAAGCGAAAGAGTTGGGTTTTCTCCCCGCCAGTGCGATTTGTTGATGGTGATGGGTACAATATCCAAAAAAATGGGGCCCGTTTTGCGCCAGGTGTATTTACAAATGGCAGAACCCCGTTGGGTTTTATCGGTTGGCGCCTGTGCTTGCAGTGGTGGTATTTTTGATACCTATTCTGTGTTGCAGGGAATTGACCAGGTAATTCCGGTGGATGTTTATGTGCCCGGATGTCCTCCAAGGCCCGAAGCAATTTTGGATGGCTTTATGAAAATTCAGGATTTGGTTGGGCAAGAAAGTTTGCGGAGAAGAAATGGAGAGAAGTATCAGGAACTGATGAATGCTTACGGAATTCAATAAATTTTAATGGCTAACTTTAAAAGATAGCCCAACAAAAAAATATCCAAGTAAACAGCTACATGTCTTTAACAAACGAAACAATACAACAAAAACTAACTGAAAAATTTGGCGAAGACCTTACTGATTGGCAGGAGCCTTATGGCATGCTTACTTTTACTGCACCCAAAGATTTAAATTTAAAAGTGCTCCAGTTTTTATTTGATGAGCCAACAATGCGGTTTCAGTTTTTAACCGACTTGCAGGCAGTGCACTACCCCGAAAAAATTGGGGCCGAACTGGCGGTGGTATATCATCTGCACAATCTGGTAGATAATGTGCGTATCCGGTTTAAAGTATTTGCCAGCATTGAAAATCCTGAAGTGTACAGTGCTACTGCATTGTATGCCACAGCAAATTTTATGGAAAGAGAAACTTATGATTTTTTTGGGGTACAATTTACCGGGCATCCCAACCTCATCAGAATTTTAAATGTTGACGAAATGGATTATTTCCCCATGCGGAAAGAATTTCCATTAGAAGACCAGACAAGAGTGGATAAAGATGATGAGATGTTTGGCAGATAAAGGAGAAATTATTTGAAGATTTGGAAATATGCTGATAATGCATTTTCAAATTTTCAAATTTCCAAATCGATTAATTATTTTATGAACGAACATATTTTATTACCGGAAGGAAGTATAGAAAAACTAACCACCACTTTAAACCTGGGGCCAACGCATCCGGCTACCCATGGTGTGTTTCAAAATATTTTAGAACTGGATGGAGAAAGAATTGTTTCGGCAGTTTCAACCGTTGGATACATTCACCGGGCTTTCGAAAAACTGGCAGAACGTCGTCCACTTTATCAAATAACTCCCTTAACCGATAGGCTTAACTATTGTTCATCGCCCATTAATAATATGGGTTGGCATATTACCTGCGAAAGATTGTTGAAAGTTGAATTACCAAAAAGGGTTGATTATTTACGCATCATTATTATGGAATTGGCCCGGATTTCCGATCACTTAATTTGTAATTCAATTGTGGGTGTGGATAGCGGTGCCTACTCCGGATTTTTATATTTGATGCAATACCGGGAACTGATTTATGAAATTTATGAAGAGGTTTGCGGATCAAGGCTTACAACAAATATTGGGCGTATAGGCGGTTTTGAAAGAAATTTTACCAATACCGCTTTTGAAAAATTAGAAAAATTCCTGAAAGAATATCCAGCTGTTTTAAAAGAATTTGAAACCCTGTTTACCCGTAACCGAATCTTTATGGATCGTACCATCGGCTGCGGTGCCATCAGTGCCGAGAGGGCATTAAACTATGGATTTACAGGGCCAAATTTAAGAGCAGCCGGTGTAGATTATGATGTAAGGGTGCATACGCCCTACAGTTCTTATCAGGATTTTGATTTCACGGTTCCGGTAGGAACAACCGGTGATTGTTACGACCGGTTTTTAGTGCGTGGCGAAGAAATGTGGCAGAGTTTAAGTTTGATAAACCAGGCTTATAAAAAAGTACAGGAATTTAAAGGTACCGAAGC
>JANPAP010000081.1:0-1654 GCA_031429975.1 Chitinophagaceae bacterium | reverse complement strand
TGGCTTTTATTTTAAAAGGATTTTGTTCATCAACTGTTTTTACAACTACAAAATTATAACTCCGCATATCGCCCAGTAACCGGGTAAAACATTGTTCGTTAAATGTTACAAATGCAGTTGCCAGTAATTTTTTTTGATCAGCAGGAAATGCAGCAGCTTCCTGTAAAAATACATCGCCGGGTATACCCTCAATATGATCTTCAACCAAGGTATTTTTATGATACAAATAACAGATATTATTGGCTGATAATAATTGCTCCAACTCCAATCCATAAATCCGGGAAGCATCGGCGGCTTTGATGTAGAAATAATCAGCGGATTTGTTTTCGGTATCCTCAATCGAAATTCTGAATGGCATACTGTTGGCAAATTCGCAAAAATCGATGGCGGTAATTTTTATATTTTTTGCTGAAGAATTTTTCAATAATTGATACGTCGCTAAGATTTTTGGCTGCAACATTTCTGCATATTTTTCATCGTACACAACATTTTCCCAATGAGTGTATTTGCCGTTTTCATCCTTGATGGCATTGGAATAACTGTAATGAAATAACTCCTGGTAAGAAATGGGCAATACAATATCTCTTTTAAAATCTGCAAGATATTGTTGCAGCTGATTGCTTACCGGATATAACTCTTTCTGCATCATGGGCCGGTCGTTTTCGCCACTTATTTTTGCATTGATAATTTTTGAAAACTGCATGGGTAAAGATACTGAAGCGTTAATAGTTGAATAAAAACTGATTTTATATAAACCATTCCATATTGTTTAATTTTTCACTTTGTGTTTTCAGAACTATATTGTAGCATCAATTTAAAACAACCAGCATCCATAATAAAATAAAACAGTTTAATGACAGCAAAGGATTTACTAAATGAAATTTTCAGCAAACAACTTGTGTATGATGAAGCTGGAAATGAATATAAATTAGATTCGAATATTGACCAGAAAGAAGGAGCGTTTTTAACACAGCTCATTCAACAATATCAACCCAAAAACAGTATCGAAATTGGCTGTGCCTATGGCATATCCTCTCTTTTTATTTGTGGCAATTTAGAAATACTGGGGGGGGGTAAGCATACCATAATTGATGCCTGGCAAAGCAATTATTTTAAAAATATCGGTGTATTAAATTTACAAAAAGCAGGTATCAGTAATTTTGAATTAATTGAAAATCTTTCCGAGCTGGCCCTTCCAAAACTATTGGCCGAAGGCAGAAAATTTGATTTTTGTTTTATTGATGGCAACCATACTTTCGACCACACACTGATTGATTTTTTTTACCTTAACCGAATGATGGAAGTTGGTGGAGTAATTATTTTTGATGATGCAGGAATGCCAGCCATAAAAAAATTATTGAGGTATATATTAAATTACCCAGCCTATCAGTTAATAGGAAATGTAAACATGAAAACAACTACCAAAAATAAAATGGTTGATTGGCTGATTAAAACTCCGCTCGGTTGGATTTCGAAATTATTGCCCGGCAAATTAAAGCATGAAATTTTTTCGGGAAAAGTAATTATAAGCGATCGAAAACTTCGATTAAATTCATCCATGGTTGCTATACAAAAAATTAAACACGATGAGAGAAATTGGCATTGGTTTAAAGATTTTTGATTGTGTTCGTCTCGTTTTATTTCTTTATTTTTT
>JANPAP010000080.1:0-9192 GCA_031429975.1 Chitinophagaceae bacterium | reverse complement strand
TAAGCATCATTTGCATTGCACCAGCCACTCAATGTAACGGTGGGTTTTTTACTTAAAGAAGCGGCTACTTTTTCGGAAACCAGTACAATATAACCAGCGCCTTCTCCCAAATTCAGTCCTCTGCGGTTCTCATCAAAAGGCTGGCAAAACTGCTCATCCAATATCATTAAAGTATTAAAGCCATTGAGGGTAAATTTTGTAAGTGCATCTGTACCACCTGCAACTACTACATCCAATATATTATTTCTTATTAGCCTTGCAGCAAAAAAAATGGCATTGGCAGAAGATGAACAGGCGGTGCTGATAGTAGTAACATAGTCTTTAATCCCCAATTGATCTGCCACCAGTTCGGTAACACTGCCACACTCATGATGCACCACATCACGCAATCTTCCTCTTTGATTATCGGAAAGAAATTTAGCAAAAAACTTTTCAGTTTTATCCATGCCACCAACAGAATTGGCAGAAATAAATCCTGTACGCAATGCAGCAATATTTTTAATGCCTGCATTATCCAGCGCTTCTTTTGCAGCCACCATGCTTAACAATGCAGTGCGGCTTTTTGTGTTAGGTAATCGAGCCAATTTTGCAAGTGCATCATTATCCAGCTTAACCTCAGCAACTGGAATTTTTTGCCGGTGTACAGAGTCAAAATATTGCATGTTTCCTATTCCTGCCCGGCCGTTTTGCAATGCATCAAGGCATTGGGCAGTATTGTTACCAATAGCCGAAATTATTCCTGTGCCGGCAACAAAAACAGGATTACTCATCATTTATACATTCTGGGCCCGGTGGGCAGTTATATACTCGGCCATTGTTTTTACGGAACGAAATACTTTTGGCCCATCATCTGCATTGGACAATTTGATCTTATAGCTCTGTTGCAATAAAACAATCAGCTCCAGCGCATCAATAGAATCCAATCCAAGTCCTTCTACAAACAAGGGTTGATTGTCTGCAATATCTTCCGGCTTTATATCCTGTAAATTTAATTGGGCAATGATCTGTTTTTTCAGATCTAACATTAGGTTATCCATTTTCTAACTGATAAGTTTTATTAATATTTTCATTTGTAAAAAGCATTGAGCCAGGTAACGCCTCTTTTTCAACCAAAAACAATACTGTTTTATATTGATCGTTCAATAACTCTACCCAGCCACAAATGCAAGCCTGCAAGATATTATTATTAATCAGGTTAGTTACATATTGCTCTATAAATTCCCCATCAAATTGCTCACATATAAAAAAAGCATTCTCTCCTTTTAAATGATGCCGTATACAAATTTCGCCAATTACTATATTGGGCAATGTATACACAAATAATGCCGGGCTGGCAATATTTTTTACCGATGCATAATATCTGATATCGGTATCCAAACTGCTATTGGTATTTGCTAATACAACTCCTATAGCTTCGGCTTTATATTTATCTGCGTTAAAATTATCTTTCAATAAAATTTCAGCCGCCAGCCAGCCAAGCTTACTTAAGTTATCCATTTTGTAAAACTTGGGGTACTTTATTTCAAAATGTAGATAAAGGGAAGACAGAAAATCTGGTACAGCAGATGTTTGATTTTCAAATACTTTTTCGGCATTTTTATAAACAACATTTTTGCTGATTATACAACTGGCGGTGATATATATATTTGCTGACAATATTTATTAATAATTAAACAGTTATTTTTCAATTAAAGAATCCCTTAGTTGTATAGTTCGTGCCAGTTTCTGTAAGGCCGTTTTATGATCTTTTACATATGGGTTATCCTTATCCCAAACATAACCCGCCAATACAGAACATATCATACTTTTTATTTTGGGCTCCTGATTATCAGCAAAGAAAATAGTGTCCAGCGTACCCTCGTACCATGCCATTACGTACGAACGAAAAGTATCTACACCCTGCATCATAGGTTCTGTGTATTCTTTTTGCCAGTTTATGTTTTCTCCATTGAGTTTGCGAATAACCAAATGTGCTGCAAGCTGGCTGGATACTGTAGCCAATGTAACGCCTGATGAAAAAACAGGATCTAGAAATTCTGTAACATTGCCCGTAAGAACAAAACCATCGCCATGAAATGTGGAAGAAGTGGCAGACCAGGATTCCAATACCCTTGGTTCAAAAATCATTTCCACATCTTTTAAACGATCGCTTAAGTAGGGTTCCGTTGCTATCAGTGCCCTTAGTTGTTCTTCATTACTACCTTGCTGCTGTTTAAAAAATTCAGGATCGCCTACAAAACCTACCGAAGTATTTCCATTTGAAAAAGGGATTACCCAAACCCAAATTCCTTTTTGATGTACAATGATGGTGATGCGATTAGGCTCATCATCCATGGAACGTTTTACATCTGCCACATGAGTAAACAATGTTTTTCTTGGAACAAGGTTAGAAGGTTTATCAAGATTGAACAAACGTGGGATCACTCGCCCATAACCACTTCCATCAACAATAAACCTGGCTTTAATTTGTGATTTATTTCCTTCGGTATCTTCTACCGTTGTCAGGGAATCTGAACCATTAAATTCTATGCCTGTTACGGTGGTTTCATAACTAACAGGTACGCCCATCTTTTCAACTGTATCTGCAAGAATTTTGTCAAACTCTTCTCTCGGAACCTGCCATGTCCAGTTCCATCCGGGAGTAAATTGATCTGCAAATAAGTAATCGCAGACCTTACCATTTTTTACAAACTTGGCTCCAAATTTTTCCTGAAAACCAGCTTCTTTTACAGCATCTAAAAAGCCAGCTTCTGTCAATGCTTCCATACAGCGTGGCAATAAGCTTTCGCCAATAACAAACCGGGGAAATTTTAATTTTTCTACAATTTTTACGCTAAATCCGGCTTTGTTAATTATAGAAGCTGCAACTGTTCCGGATGGCCCGGCTCCAATTACAAGCACATCTACGTTTTCGATTATCATTGGTTTTTTTTAAAGGTTATTTTTTTTTACATTTCAATAAAGTTTGGCTTATGCCAATATGGTCTACCTGTTCTATAATATTAAAACCTGCTTCTTCAATGCATTTTAAAAAAGTTTCAGCACTGTACATTTGACTTGTACCATTGGCAAGGGCGGTAAAATAAATTGATGTTTGCTGCAGACAAAATGCCGCAATTTCAAATTTTTGCCTGTCCCAGAATGGTTCTAAAATTATTACCTGTCCATTTTCATCCAGGGCATCATAACATCTTTTTAAAATAGAAACAATTTCCGTTTCAGAAAAACAATCTAAAAATTGGCTCATCCAAATTACATCAAATCCTTTGGGAAATTTTTCGGTTTCATCTAAAATATTTACGGGTAAAAAAGAAACCCTTTCGTTTAAACCAAGCGTTTCAATTGTTGCTTTTGCAACATTTAGCTGGCCAGGTAAATCCATAATAGTAATATGAATGTTGGATGAATAACCAGTAGAAGCAATTGCCCATTTCCCGGTGTTGCCCCCGATATCTAAAATATTTTTTACGCCATTTTTATAAACCTGTGGTAAAACAAGGGGGAAAGCATTATCAGAAAAAAAATGATCAAAAGCAAACCAGCTTTTTTGTACCTGCTCGGGCAATTGTGATAAACCTTGGTAAATGGTTTTCCAATCTCCAAATTCTTTTAGTCCTTCCGGTTTGCCGGTTTTGATACTCTCTTCCAAATAAAAAAGTCCTTTGTAGTTTACATCCTGTACAAAATCCATATTGGTTATTGTAAGGGGATCATGTAAAATAAAATGCCCCGTTTTTCCCAAGGTATAGTTGTTGTCGTTGATGAGTACCAGCCCCATGCTTAATCCTGATTCAAGTAAAACCCTTACGCCGTATACAGGTAGCTTTGCCTTTTCTGCAATGGTTTCAATTGTTATGCCTGCTGAACCTGCATCTTCAATTATTGTTAAAATACCTGTGTTTCTGAGAACCCTGGCTGCCTGAAAAATAACGGGCCCAAATGCTATCCATTGTGCTGCCTCTTTTGCCTCAAGCGCTGACTTTTTATCCTTACTGAAAAAATTCATCTAAAAATTTATTTTATTTTAATTGCTTAAAAATTATTGTTTGCTTATTACTATTGCAGCATTACAGCCTCCAAAACCAGAGGCTGTTTTTAAGCAGTTTTGTAAAGGGGTTTTATATAATGAGGTGCAAACATTTATGGGCTTTGTTACTCCAGTATTTTGAAAACCCAGTGTTGGTAAAACTACATTTTGCTTTAATGAATGAATAGAAACCACAGATTCAATAATGCCTGCCGCTCCTAATGTGTGGCCAAAATATCCTTTCAAACTATTTACCGGAACATGTTGCAGGCTAGCCAGTGTAATCGCATTGGCTTCCATCTCATCATTATAAATAGTTGCGGTGCCATGTGCCGAAATAAAACTGATTTCTTTTGGGGACAGATCGGCTTCTTTCATGGCTTTGATGATAGCAAAATTCAACTCTTCACCAGTTCGGGATGGCCCCGAAATATGGTTGGCATCATTGCTGATTGAACCTCCTGTAATCTTTATCCCCCCTTCATATTTTTTATTAGAACTAAGAATGATGGTACCTGCACCCTCGCCCAAATTTATTCCGTTTCTTGCTGCATCAAATGGTTTGCATCTGTCATTACTAATTGCCTGAAAAGATTGAAAACCGGATAACACAAATTTTGAAATAACATCAGCTCCGGCAATTACAGCATTTTCATATTGCCCTGATTGAATTAAACGCATGCCGGTAATAATAGCTGCCAATCCGGAGATGCAGGCATTGGAAATTACGATGGGCTTATTGGCAAAATGAAAATAGTCGGCTACTAATTTTGCCGAAGTACTTAATGCCATTCTATTTTCTAATTCCTTGTTGCAGGTTGCTGTTTCAAGGAGGCTTATATTTCCTTTTGTAGAAGAAATAATGAGTATCGTTTTTTTATCTTCCGTTTTAATGCTGCTGTCGTTTTGCAACGCTTCACTTATAGAAGTGATTAGTAATTTTTCGAATTTTGTATAGTTTTTTTTGGAAGGTTCATTTAAAAAAGAAGCATCCTTATTAAATAAAGATGCATAAAAAGGATAGGGTGAAAGAGCGGTATCCGTTTGCATATTTACTGCAGAAACTGCAGCTGTAAGCTGAATAAAATTATCGGCAGCCGTTAAACCTATTGGAGATAAAATATTATCCGAAGCTATAAAAACATCTTTCATTCTTTTTTCTATTAAACCAGGTCATGCCTCTTTTTCCATTCTTCAAAAAATGGCGGATTATTTAATTGAAGTACGGATGATTCCTTATCTAAAAAAACCTGTATGGTTGAACCTGTTGCTACCAATTCATTCATTGTATCATTAAACAGTTGATAAGTGAATTTCATTTTTGCTGCTTCGCAAGGAATGTACTTTGTTTCTACAATTACAGTATCTCCATATCGCAAAGAACGTTTATAATCGCAATGTACACTTACAATTGGAATTACAAAACCTTGTTTATAAACTTCAAGATATCCTAATCCATGCATGTTTCCAAATGCTTCCCTTCCATCTTCAAAGTACCTTATATAATGGCCATGCCAAACTATACCAAGTGGATCTGCTTCATTAAAGCGAACCTGAATTTTTATCCTGCTGTTTAATTCCATATTTATAAATTCATTTGAATCACTTACCATATTTCCCCTGCCATTCTTTGTATTTTATATCTTGTATATCATCTAACAGGGCCCTTATTGTAGAAGCCCAATAATTGCGAAATCCAATTCCACCTTTTCCTTTACTTACCATCCGCTCAGTCATTAATATTTTTTTTGTTTTCATATCAATAAATGTAACCCAAACAGCTGCGTCGCCCTTTTTATCTACTTTACGCAATGCTTCCATCACAAATAATAAGCCTACCCCGGTTTTGCCTGTAAGGTCTAATTTTTTTACAATAGTGGTAATATCCGTTTCTTTAAAGCGGTTAAAATCTGCTGAGCTGGTAGATAAAATTTCATTTATATTGGCCTGCCCGTTACTTTTGTTTACGGGTCCAAAATCATAGTCGATATTGCCTTTATGAAAGGTGCCTTTTAAATCATATTTTTTTGGTTCATTCACAATCAACTGATTGATGCTTGCATATAAATGGTTACGGATATCATCAGGATTGCCGGTATCCAACAACTTGGTTTTGCTAAAATCTATCCCCAAATAAAAAATAGGAGATTCGCTGTTGGAAAAAACATCTTTTAAAGTTTGAGAATAAGCCGATGAGTTAATACCGCAAAATAATACGATGGTTACAAGCCAGCTTAATTTGTTTATACGTTTCATAACTATGTTTTTTTTATTTGATTAATAAAAATCTTCATTTCGCATTGTGCTGCTATTTTGTGATTACAAATAATTTTTCCAGATATTAATGTAACATCAAAAATTTGATTTTCAATTATAATTTCAGTGATTAATTCATCTTGTAATGTTGGATAAAAAAATATCTCCAAATTTTTTATTGCGCCGATATATCCTACTAAAACCGGCTTTTTTTCAAGTTGTGCTATGTAGCCGGCTCTTGCTGCTGCTGTTTGTGCAATATTTTCAACTAATCCTGGCTCTTTTAAAAATCCATTTTCAACAAAAATGTTATCTTCTTTTATCAAAAACTTTGAGCAGGTTTTTTTTTCTCCGGAATCTATTATTTCATCTACCATAACAAAGGGGGGCCTTTGTGGAATATAACTTAAAATGTTGGTTGTACTACCTGGCATATTAATTCCAAAAATTGTAATAATTAAACCACTGTTCGGGATATTTTTTTACTTTCATTTCCATTTCAGTTGCAAAGTCATTCAACATTTCCTGCATTACAACTCCCTTTTCTAAATGAGAATATTTTTTTATTTTACTTGCAAAAAAATGGTAATGAAGGTTGTTTTCCTTTACTGCAAAAACAAATGAAACAGGTACTTTAAATGTGGATGCAAGCACAAATGGCCCCATTGGAAACCGGGCCATTTCGCCTAATAAATTTGTAGCGATTGTTTTATTGCCTTCTAAAAAACGATCTGCATGCATACAAACCAATTCATTGTTTTTAAATGCGTCACTTATTTCGTAAATATGCGACAGGTCATTTTTAATAAAAATAATGTTTAAACTTTTTTTGCCTGTTACAGTAGCAAGATATTCTTTTATTTGTTTATGTTCACCATCAAACATAACGATGTTAATTTTGGTATCCAATCGTTTTAAAAGATATCCTGCAATATCCCAATTACCAATGTGTGCACTAAGTAATATGCCTCCTTTTTGCAAAGCGGTTATTTCTCTTAAATTTTCTTCTCCATCAAAATTATAAGTAAACTTATTTTTTATGCCAGACATCACCACTACTTTATCAATAATACTTTGACCTAACAAATAGTAATTTTTATACAATTTTATTATTGCAGAAATGCGGCTGTATTTTAATTTATTGCGGTAGAGGCTATAAATTTCTCTGGATGATTTAAAAGAAAATAAAAAATAATAAAGCACAACAAATCTTAGCAGAAAGTATGCAGGCATTACTCCAAAAGTTTTTAAAACCCATACAAAAAACTGGTACCCGGCTTTATTCCCTTTAGATTTTCCTTGCCATAAAGACATTATGCTAACTCTTTTGTATTGACCTTAGAAATTACATAATCATAAAAATCCTGTAGTGTAGCTATCTGTGTAAAATCTTCTGGCTTTACCTTGAATGCGAAATTGCTTTCAATTACAACCACAAGGTCAATATAATCCAGACTGTCTAACCCGAGTGTTTCTTTTAAATTAGCCTCTGGTAAAATTTTTTCTGGTTCAACTTCAAATTCTTCAATCAGAAATGAGTGTATTCTGTCTATAATTTCTTTATTTTCCATTAGAGGTGTAATTAAGCTAGTTTTTTAATAATAAGAGAAGAGTTAGTTCCTCCAAAGCCAAACGAGTTGGACAAAAATACAACTATATCTTTTTCAATTGTACTTTTTACAATATTCAATTTTGCAGAATCTTCGTCAGGGTTTTCGAAATTTATATTGGGCGCAACAAAGGAATGTTGCATCATCAGCATCGAGTAAATAATTTCACTGGCACCTGCCATCCAACATTCATGCCCTGTCATGGATTTGGTAGAACTTACCAAGGGCTTATGCATTCCAAAAACTTCATCTATTGCTTTTGCCTCGCTGCTATCACCGGCTGGTGTTGAAGTAGCGTGTGCATTAATATAGTCTATATCTGCAGATTGCATCCCTGCATCTTTTAAGGCCATGTATAATGATCTTGTAGGACCATCAACAGTTGGGTTTGAAATATGTGCGCCATTAGAAGAAAACCCATACCCAACTACTTCCCCTAAAATTGTTGCACCCCGTTTTTGTGCAGATTCAAGACTTTCCAAAATTACTGTAGCAGCACCACCACTTGGTATGAGTCCATCCCGATCTCTATCAAAAGGGCGGGATGCTTTTGCCGGATCTGACTCATGAATAGAAAAAGCCGATAACGCATCGAAAGCACCCATCGATAAATGATTTATTTCTTGTGCTCCGCCACACACAACGCATTCCTGCAATCCTGTTTTTATAAAATGATAGCCAAGTCCTATAGAATGAGAGCCACTTGCACAAGCCGCACTTATGGTAAAATTTACGCCCCTTAATTTAAAGATTGTAGCCAGGTTCATAGTTACAGTGGAATTCATTGTTTGAAATACTGCACCTGAACCTACCAACATGGTATCTTTTTTTTGTCTTATAATATCATTTGCCTCAATCACCGCTTTTCCTGAGCTGTCATTACCATATAATATTCCAATTTCATGATCATTAATATAATCAGCATCAATACCTGCATTGTTTAATGCTTCTACAGTGGCCATATATGCGTACTCTCCTTGTTCGGGTAGCATTATACGGGCCCGCCGGTCTAATGCACCTTTTAAATTAGGCTTATCAACAAAACCGGTTAAACCAGAGCGGTATCCATATTCCTTGCGAACAGGGTCGAGGATAATACCCGACCTGCCATTGAACAGGGAATCACGAACCTCCTCCAAATTTTTGCCAATGCAGGAGTATATCCCCATACCTGTTATAACAACTCTGTTCATCATTTTTTAATACACAAATTTTTTAATACACGAATTGCACGAATTAAAAACAGCCATTAGCGGTTTGCTTTACGAATACAACCCCCCATTTACAGAAATAATTTCA
>JANPAP010000079.1:0-1529 GCA_031429975.1 Chitinophagaceae bacterium | reverse complement strand
GTGGCAGCCCCTTTCCAGCTACGTCTCTTTGCAAAGGCTTGTGTGATAGTAAGGACCTTGCTGGGAATCTAATGCTGCACCCTTCGGTTGTTGGTCAATAAAACCAACAACGGCCAGAGGGATACTGTCCCACTTGAACATTGGACATTGAGTGTTGAGCGTTGAATATTTAACTTGAAAAAATACCCGGTAATCAATTTAATCCTTTGTTGGTATTCCGCCCTGCTTTAAAAATTTCTCTTGCTATTCCGAAAACGCCGGTGTTGGTCTTATTGACCAACATCCTGAACGATGAGATAACATGCTCCCGGCAATGTGTAAGCATCCAGTATATTGGTTATTGCTTCCTTGTTGTGGGGTATAAAATGGTATGATTTTTAGGAACAGCTTTTATGCGGTACCCTTCGGTTGTTGGTCAATAAAACCAACAGCGGCAAGGAGCAATAATTTATCGTCTTGTGTCCTGTTTTTTGTCAGGCAATTTTTATTTTTCCATCTCTCACCTGTTGCATAAACTCTTTCTTTTGAAGTAATGTCATTCCCTCCATTCTTTTTGCTAATTTTTCTTTGATGGAACGGAAAAATGTTACACTGTCAAATGTCTTTGTTTCTTTATTTTTCATCTTTTAAAAATTCTAATGGTGAACGAATGTCAATTAGCGGATAACCCAATCGTATATTAATTGAATGAAACATTTTTATTTTGTCAAAGTTTACAATGTGCTTAAAATTCCAGCTGATTAAGCAGTCTAACCGGTTGACATAAGCCAATGCAATATGATAGGCATCGTTTTCATTTGATTTTCCTAATGCCTTCTCATTGATATATGTTTGTGCCAAAGTTTCTGTTTCATCATCAATTTCAACATAACGTAAACAATCTTTCGGAATTTTATTTTTTACCTCTTTAATGTGTTGTGGTGCCAGCACAAGTTCGGTCTCATTGACCTCTGAAAATAAATAAAAAATTCTTTGTTATTAATCCACTCAAATAATTTTATTGTCGCCTCTTCAAACTCCCCGTCGTAGTAGCCACCAATAACAGATGTGTCTATGTAAATACGTTGTCTCCTATCAGCGTAAAGCTAAGTAAAAAGCCAATTGGAACAGCCATTGGCTTTGATGCCCTTCATTTCCCAGACGAGTCTCAAAGCGTGGATATATGTGTGTGAGCGGACTCGTCGTGTGGGGTTTTCAGTGTAACGGCGAGTCCTGCCCCTGCACTGCCTGGCTATTGGCAGAGACTCGCCTGGGAACTTTTATAATTTGGAGAGGGTACCAAAAGCCCCGGTTCGTGGCATACGAAACGGAATAGGGAATATGGTTCGTGTGCCACGAACCAAGGCAAAGAGGTATTGCACATCACTGTAATAAAAAGAGTAACAGGGCATAAAAACGGGTGGAGGAAATTTAATGCGTATAAATTTTTAAATGGTTGCTGATTCATTTTTTGTTGTAATAAAAAACAGCCGGGACCCGGCTGTTTTTTATCAGCCTTGCAAAAAAGTTTTAAACTCTTTTTACCATCG
>JANPAP010000078.1:0-2286 GCA_031429975.1 Chitinophagaceae bacterium | reverse complement strand
AATTTCAAAATTGTACCGATAGAGGTCTTTGAATAACTTTTTCATGATTGTATGATTGGCGATTAGAAAAATCGTTTCATTAACAATTTGGCTTCGGGAGCCCAAGGCATTTCTTTGTCAATAACAACTTGCAATGCCTTTTGTACTTCCGGTAAAATATTTAGTAAGGGATGGCTCATTATTCTTCGTAATATTTTGAAACTAGGTTTAGTAATGTTTCCTGATTCAGGTGAGTGGCAATGGCACCATGCACCTGTAAAATTTCGGCCGACAGGGTATGGGCAGTCCGTAAACTGTTGAGGTTATCCTTACCAAAATATTTTGAAAGAATAAATCCACTTACCGATCCATCGCCGGCTCCGGTGCAATCCACCACATTGGCGTTGGGTGCATTTAATTGCAGGGTTTCTGTTTTTTTATACAATGCCGAACCATGCATGCCTTTATGCAACCAGATATATTGAATGCCTTTGTCGAGCAATTCTTTTATTTGCTCATCGGTTGTGGTAGCTGCTTCGCTGCACAATGCCGGTAATTCATCTTCGTTGGGTGTAATTAAATACAGGCCGTTGAAATTACAGGCAGCAATTTTTTTAGCAGGCGGAACCGATACCGGTTCAATGATCATCCGGATTTTATGTTCGTTGGTAAACAGAATCAACCAGTTTATAGCGGCTACGCTGATATTGGCATCCACCAAAATAAATGCGGCATCACTCAACAAGGCTTCATGCTTTTTTAGATAATCGGGCGTAATTAAATGCAAGGCCGCATTGGTAAGCAATGCTGTAAACATACTGCCATCGGTATTGATGATGGCGGTATATTTTCCGGTTGCCACTTCGGCGGTCATGGAAGCTTCTAAATGAATGCCTGCATCGGTACAAACCTGTTTCAGCCATTCGCCATCGGCATCATTTCCAAAAACACTGATGAGTTGAACGGGTAAATCCAGCAGGGCCAATTGGTGGGCAATATTGCGGCTCACACCGCCTGCAGTACGGGTTTGAGTTACTTCGTTGGTGGTGTGCATCAGCATTTTGTCGGTGGCATGAAACAGATCATCCACCAATGCTGCACCAATACAAATTACGGGTTTCGACATGCGCCAAAAATAAGGAAAGTATTTTTAGCGATTTATAATTGTGTAGATTTTTTTGAATGTTAATATTTCAGGGTTACTTTGTTTTTGTATAAAAATTCAACAAGGGAATATCAACACAAATTGATAATCCATAACGGAGGTAATAATTTTTTTCGATATTGATATTTTGTGCAGTTACTTCCCTCAATTGTGGGCCTATCTGTACACCGGCTCCAATTGAGATGGGACATTTGCCCAAACCGTAATAAAGAAATAAACCCGGTGCAATAATATTTTTTAATTGAATTTCGGAAGCCACTTTGCTGCTGTCGTTTTGTAAACGGAAGGAGGCCAACGAACCCACATCAATCATAGAAACAAAAAGGGTAAGGCTTTTGCTGCCCATATTTTTTGTTGAATCTTTTTTGTGCAAACCACCAATACTGAAAGCAATACCAACAGGAGCTGCAAAGCCAACTGCACTGGATGTTTGTTTTTGTTTTAGTGCAGGCAAATATTCCCATCCACCAATACCACCAACATAGGCATTTAAAGAAATATTAAAATTGGATTCCCGTTTTACTCTTGAGTTTCCAGCAGGTAAAGCAACTGCTTCAATGGCTTTTTCAACCTCATCCGAATTGCTGGCTGCTGCTACGTTTGCGGCAAAATTTCCATATTTTAAAATGGCCGATCTGAGTTTTGGTTGATACGTTGTATCAAATATGGCATCAATCAGGCTGATGGTATTGAGTATGGCCGATGCATAATTTTTTGTACGGATATCCACAAATAATCCTGCTGCATCTCTGGAAATATTTATTAATTGTGTGCTGTTTTTTTCGATCCCTGTTTTTACTGATTCATCCAAATTGATAGATGGTAATTTTATGAAAGTAAAACCTTCGTCAAAAATATCCAACGCAGCATTAAATAGTTTGTAATAATCATTAAAATCAATCTCCGCTTTTTTCTGTTCTTTTATTAAAAGAAGCGTTTCGTTTACTTCCTGTGTATGGCTTGCAATGGTTTCAATTTTTAATTTCAGTTGGTCTAAAACTTCGGTTGAGGTTATTGATTTTTTTAGAATTTGCTGCAGACTAATTGTATCTGTTTTGGTTTTAAATTGCAAGTTATTTTGTGCATGTTGGTAAATCAATCCAAAATAAATATCCCTGGTAATATTGTTTGAAAGCAGCATG
>JANPAP010000077.1:0-2430 GCA_031429975.1 Chitinophagaceae bacterium | reverse complement strand
TGGCTTTTCATGATTCAACTCAAAAGGCTTTTATAGTTGGTAAAAAAGTATTTGTATCTACTGGACAAGACTTATTCGGGGGATTATTACTTTCAGGAATTATTGATGCCTACATAAAAAAAGTGGGAGATACTGTTAAGGTTTCCAAATTTATTCTACGCCCAGGTTCGTGTCTTCACGAACCTTTTCTTTTTCACAATTTTGGATAAGTACCTTATCAGAAAATAAATCATTTTTTCAAAAAACAATTCTTGCAAAAGACGATGATTGAAAAAGCAGAATATTATTTATATTGGTTAATATTTGTCGCATAACTTAGTGTTGAGCGTCTTGCTATTTAGCCACCACGTTCATAAATTAAGATTTAATAAAACTAATTTAACATCAGTATAGGGAAAGCCGAAGCCCAATCATAGTAGGCAATAAAAATTAATTCAATATGAAATCAGTATTAATTACAGGAACAAGTAAAGGCATTGGATTTGAAACTGCACTTTCATTTGCACGTGGAGGCTATAAAGTTTTTGCTACCATGAGAAACCTTGAAGCTGCGGCATCTTTAAAAAAACATATTGCCGACGAATCTTTAGCAGTCATAATTTATAAAATGGATGTTGATTCAGATGAATCTGTTAAACATAGTATTGAAACTATTATCAAAGAGCATGGAACCATAGACGTATTGGTAAATAATGCCGGCATAGAGCGACATGGTTCAATTGAAGAATTGCCATTGGCTGATTTTAAAGCAATAATGGAGACCAATTATTTTGGTGTCATCAGATGCATTCAGGCAGTGCTGCCTCAAATGAGAGAAAATAAAAATGGTTGCATTATTAATGTTGGTTCAGTTTCAGGAAAAATTGCCTGTACACCTTTAAGTGCGTATAGTGCCAGCAAGTATGCCTTGGAGGCTCTTACAGAATCTTTAGCACAAGAAGTGAAACCATTTAATATCAGAGTATCGTTAATGCAACCAGGGATTATTGATACAAAAATGGCACGGGACATTAGTGTGGATAGCAACTCTAAATATCCACAGGTACTTCGTTTTGGAGCTATGTTCGAAGAAACGCTCAAACAACCAACACCTCCTTCATTAGTAGCCGATGCAATGCTTGAAATTGCAAATGCTGATACTTGGCAATTAAAGCATCCTGTAGGACCATCTGCAATTCCATTTTTAGGATGGCGGGCATCTATGACAGATGAGCAATGGGTTGATTGGAATGCACAAACTGATGAAGAATGGTACAATGCTGTTCAAACGACTTTTGGTATGAACGTAAGACGGGGAAAATAGTTTGACAAACTGTTTTCATTAGAAGCAGAAACGCACAACATGGGTATCCTATGTATATATATTCCTTAGAGAGAGTGAGAATAAAACAATTAAGTAGTGAGAGAGATTCTTATGTATAATTTAACATAATGTTAATTATAGGAAATAAAATAAATAATTGATTCACAGACTTCTAAAATTAAAAAAACTATCCCCTTGGATAGTTTTAAAATATAAGAGTATTGATCTTGATTTTTTAAAGTCCCATGCCCATTTGCTTTTGACGCATACTTGCTAGGCTTGGATCGTATTCAATTGCTTTATCGCACATGGCCTGGCCTTTATCTTTTTGTCCCATTTTTTGAAAACATAAACCGGCCTGGTACAAAGCTTTGCCATCCTTCATATCCATCTCCATCAATTGCTTGCAAAAACTCAGGGATTTATCATACAATTTTCCATTATAGTATGCTTCCGCAATATCACGGATCATTTCTTTATTGTTAGGTTTTTTCGACAACAAATCAAGCAATAATTTTTCTCCCTGCTCAAACTGGCCCGAATAAATATAAGCGTAGCCTAAGTTTTCTTTGAAATCACTTTTTTGAGGATAACCTTTTTCAGCGGCTTTATTAAAAAACACTACCGCATTTTTAAAATCGTTTTGATTGTAATACAATAACCCTAATTCATACGACCAGTTGTTTTTTGCTGGATCAAGCAAAACTGCTTTATTGTAAATGGGCAACGCATTTTTATAATCTTCCATATCCAGGTAACATCTGGCTAATGTATAAGTAGCATCAGCATCTGTAGGATTTTTTGCCAGATATATTTTAAATCCGTTTGCTGCAATGGCATAATCTTCATTTTGATAATTACACATCGCCATTATTTTATCGGCTCCAATACAACCAATACATTTTATGGCCAACTCTTTTGCTTTTATAAATTGCCTGTAATTGTAATACAATTCCATTAATTCTTTTATCGCAACATTATTTGTAGGATCCAGTTCCAATACTTTTACAAAATTACCCATTGCTTTATCGGTCTTCCGCATCTCAAGACTTACATATCCGTTTTCAAGATATGCAGCAACATCCTTTGGATTAAATTGAATGGCCTTATCAAATGAATTGGATGCC
>JANPAP010000076.1:0-9975 GCA_031429975.1 Chitinophagaceae bacterium | reverse complement strand
TTTTCATCTTCCACCGATGCGTAAATTTTTCATCAAAATGATAGGTGTCGGGGTATCTTTCAAAAATTAAATCATGTACACTGATAACAGTTTTAACAGCAATTTTTTCAATGCCTGCAGGTAATTCATTGCTTAAGCCATGATAAATATCAATGCCGTTGTATTTTATATCTTTCACAATCCGGCTTCTTCGCCATAAGCTTGAAAATTTTTTATCAATAAATTTTTGTGGTGTATTTACCTGAATGTTTTGCAAATTTTTGATATCAAACAAATCGGTTTTAGTTGGAGTAAATAAACTATAAAAATGTTGAGGATATGTTTTGGCAAGGCTGGTAATTAACGAACGGGAATAATTACCCAAACCAGTTTTATTTTGAAATGCTCTTTTACCATCGAAGCCAATTTTCATATTGATTAATTGATTTTCTTTTTTGCAAGATAGAAAAAAGCTTTTCAAATTGACTTTTCATGCAGTAACAAGAAATATCAAAAAAAATGTAAACCCCGATAATGGCTTTTATCTTTTTGTATCTTGCGGCTTGTTTTAAAAATACGCATGCATAAAATTTCGGCTACCATCATCACTTTTAATGAAGAAAAAAAAATTGCTGCCTGCCTTGCATCCTTGCAAGGAGTGGTAGATGAAATTGTGGTGCTGGATTCTTTCTCAACAGATAATACGCCGGAAATTTGCAGGCAGTTTGGCGTAAAATTTTTTCAACAGGTTTGGTTGGGGTATGGCCAACAAAAAAATGATGCAGCAGCTAAAGCCAGCCATCCATATATTTTAAATCTGGATGCAGATGAATGCCTTTCGGCTGAATTGCAAAAATCATTATTAGCTGCAAAAAAACAAGGGCTTACAGGCGTGTATAAATTTAACCGCCAAAATATTTTTTTTGGCCATACGTTTAAGTACGGCCTTACCAGCCCTGATATTATTTATCGGCTTTATAATAAATCAAAAATTAAATGGGCACTTAAAAATGTTCATGAAACATTGGATGTGCCTAAAGATTTGCAGGTAATAAAATTAGTAGGTAATCTGGTACACAGGAGTAAAGAATCCATGCAGGAATTTATTCAAACCATCAATATGTATTCAACTATAAGTGCGCAATCTTATTTTGATGCAGGCAAAAAATCTTCGAGAGTAAAAATTATTTTTAGCCCGTTGGTAACATTTATTTCCGGGTATATTTTTAAATTGGGTTTTCTGGATGGGATCCCCGGATTTATAATGGCAAAAACATTAGCAGTAGAAACCTTTTTAAAATACAGTAAACTTTATTTATTACAGAAAAATAAAAATCAACAAAAATAATTATGGATCAGTCATTACAACAATTGATAGAAAACGCCTGGGGCAACCGTGACTTATTAAAGGATAAATCCTACAGTGATGCAGTAAGGGCCGTAATTGAGGAAGTAGATAAAGGCAGATTGCGTACCGCTGCTCCGGTGGCAGATGGCTGGCAGGTGAACGAATGGGTTAAACAAGCCATCCTTTTATACTTTGGAATTCAACAAATGGAAACCTACATTTTGCCCCCATTCGAATTTTATGATAAGATGAAATTAAAAAGCGATTACGCATCACTGGGAGTTAGGGCAGTGCCACATGCGGTTGCCCGATATGGCGCCTACCTTGCCAAAAATGTTGTGCTGATGCCATCGTATGTAAACATCGGTGCTTTTGTTGATGAAGGCACTATGGTTGATACATGGGCTACTGTAGGCAGTTGTGCACAGATTGGCAAAGGCGTTCATTTAAGTGGCGGTGTTGGTATTGGAGGTGTGTTGGAACCTTTACAGGCATCGCCGGTAATTATTGAAGATGGATGTTTTATTGGCAGCCGCTGTATTGTTGTGGAAGGTGTAAGAGTTGAAAAAGAAGCGGTGTTAGGCGCCAATGTAGTGCTTACTCAATCAACAAAAATTATTGATGTTAGCGGAGCAGAACCTGTTGAATATAAAGGAAGGGTTCCGGCAAGAAGTGTGGTGATACCGGGCAGCTATCTTAAAAAATTTCCGGCTGGTGAATACAATGTTAGCTGTGCTTTAATTATTGGCCAGCGCAAGGCAAGTACCGATTTAAAAACAAGTTTGAATGATGCGTTGAGGGATTTTAATGTATCGGCTTAATTAATAAAATTGGATTGTAACAATTTTATTCAAAAATAAAATTGTTACAATAATTTATTTGATCGGCCTGATTTTGATGTAAGTTGAAATTAAATTCGGCTATAGGTTTGTATTGTAAGCCATGAATAAATTTTGCGGTATATCCCAACTGTTCTAAAAACACAATGGTTTCTAAAACCTGCTCCTGTCCTACATGCCGGGCTTCTATCTCTACCATTATTTTGGGTTTGTAAACTTTTAAAGTTTCAAGGGCTCCCTTAAAAATCCGAAGCTCATTGCCTTCTACATCAATCTTTAAAAAGTTAGGCTGTAAATTATTTCGGGTACAAAAATTATCCAAGGTTTCTGTTTCTATCTCTTCGGTTGCTCTTACATAATCTGTAGCAACTGCCTCAACAATTGTGGCGCCGGGAGAAGAGCTATTCATTTTTTTGTGAGAGGGAATATAAAGGGTAACTTTTCCCGGAGCATCGGACAAAGCCAGGTGTGCCACCTGAAGATTTTGCCAGTTGAATATTTTTTTAATTTTTAAAATGTAATTGTATAATAAAGTTTGGGGTTCAAATGCAACTAATTTTCCTGTACTGGTAACCTGTTGCTGCATATAATAAAGGTAGCCGGCTTTATGTGCACCGATATCCAACACCGTTTCATTTTTTGAAACAGCAGAAAGAATATAGGCTATGCCACCACGATCGTATTTGTTTTTATATTGCCTGGCCCGGTGAATTAATTTTATTTTTTCTAAAATTTTCATGCTGATTGATCGGTTTAATATTTTATTACCCGGCCAAATATAAGTTGCTTTTTATAAACAGGATTTAGGAGAATAAAATTTAAAATGAATTCAGCTATAAAAACGGCAGCTCAAAAAATATGTATTTAAAAAACTTTATCTTCGCCATCCTGAAAATTTCAACACTGCCCAGGTGGCGAAATTGGTAGACGCACTGTGTTCAGGTCGCAGCGTTCGCAAGGATGTGCTGGTTCGAATCCAGTCCTGGGCACTTTAAAAATAGTAAAAGCCTTGTTAGTATTAACTTTCAGGGCTTTCTTATTTTAAAGAGAATATTGCAGAGGACGTTTTAGTAAAGTATAATCTCTATTATCCATTTTTGAAATTTGCATAAAAATTACCAGCTTAATTAAATAAGCTGGTGTAAATTAAAAGTTTGTATTCTTTTATTTTTGTCTACTTGGTAGTTTACAATGTCATCTATTATTTTTCATTATCCAATATCCATTATCTTTGAAATCATAAAATTTTAGAATGAACTTTAGAGTAGTTTTTATGCTATTATTAGCTTTTTGCTTTGCCGCTGGAAAAGTTAATTCGCAACAACGGGATTTTAATAAATCAATTTTTTATACCACATTGTCTGCCGAAAGCATAGCTGATATTGATATCCAGCTAAGGATTTTAAACGAATCTTTTATAGCTGAAAAAGAAGCTTACGAAGGAGCTTTATTAATGAAAAAATCCGGCCTCCTTACTAAGCCAAAAGATAAAATAAGTCTTTTTAAAAATGGACGATTAAAACTGGAGTCTTCAATATTAAATGATCCAGACAATACCGAATACCATTTTTTAAGACTCATAATTCAGGAACATGCTCCCAAGATTGTAAAGTATAGAAAAGAGTTGAAGGAGGACAGCACATTAATTCGAACACAATTTAAAAATCTTTCAACAATTCTTCAACAGGTAATACTAGATTACTGTAAAAAATCAACCATTTTAAAAATACAGTAGCAATAATTTTATATCACATGAACAAAAAAATTTTGGTGCTCTATTACACCCAGTCGGGCCAATTAGGTGATATCATCAATAGCTTAACCGGCCCACTTAAAGGAAACGGTAATATCATTGAAACTGTACTTGTACAACCTGCAAAAGCTTATCCATTTCCATGGTCGGGAAAAAGTTTTTTTTCCGTAATGCCTGACTGTGTTCTGGAAAATGCTACTGAACTGCAACCAATTCATTTAAAAGAAACAGCCTACGATCTTATTGTGATCGGTTACCAGGCTTGGTTCCTTTCTCCCAGCATTCCTTCCAATTCAATACTCAATCACCCGTCAATAAAAGCAGTCATAAAAAATACGCCTGTTGTAACCATTACCGGTGCCCGTAATATGTGGATCAGTGCAATGAATGTAATTAGAAGATTATTGAAAGAACTAGATGCCAAACATGTGGGCAATATTGTGCTGGTAGATCAACATGCCAATTTTGTAAGTTTTGTTACCATCCTTTACTGGATGTTTACCGGCAAACGGGACCGTTACTTAAATATGTTTCCAAAACCGGGTGTGTCGGATGCTGATATTAAAAATTGTAAAGTATATGGCAGCGTGATTGAAGAATTTCTTGCCAAAGCCAATTTCGATGGGATGCAGGACGTATTGGTGGAGAAGAAAGCAGTAGTGGTGAAATATAATTTAATGTTTATAGAATCAAAAGCAAAACGCATTTTTACAATATGGGCCAATCTTATTGTGAAAAGAAAAAACCGGACACCGTGGCTTGTTGCTTTCAAATATTATCTTATACTTGCATTGTTTGTAGCAGCACCTATTATATTAACAGTAGATGCCTTGTTTTTTAAACCGTTTTTATCAGGTCGTATTAAAAAGCAAAAACAATTTTTTTCAGGAGTAAATTAATTAAAATAGATGTCGATTAAAGAAGTATATATAAATAATACATCAGCTTTTTTCCCCAATGATCCAGTATCAAATGATGAGATGGAAGACTTCCTGGGATATATTAATGCCACACCTTCCAGATCAAAAGCCATTGTTTTAAGAAACAATGGTATCAAGCGTAGGTTTTACGCACTTACAAAAGAAGGAACAGCTACACATAGCAATGCCCAGATGACTGCATTGGCGGTAAAGGCTTTATTTAATAACAATCCTGCTGATATAAAATCAATAGAGCTATTAAGTTGTGGTACTTCATCTCCCGACCAGATGATGCCTTCGCATGCTGTAATGGTACATGGTTGGTTACCCGATGCAAAATCTTTTGAGGTGGTTTCCCCATCGGGCGTTTGTTGTGCAGGCATGCATGCATTTAAATATGCTTACCTGGCTACAAAAGCCGGCGATGTGCAACAATCCGTTGCAACCGGTTCAGAACGGTTTTCAATATCTCTTGTTTCCAGCAATTTTGAAGATGAGGCACAAAGATTAAAGGAACTATCTGAAGATCCATATATTGGGTTTGAAAAAGAATTTTTAAGATGGATGTTATCAGACGGAGCAGCAGCATTTTTGATCTCCAATAAAAAAAATGAAACCGGCATCAGCCTTCGGGTAGATTGGATAGAAGGGTTTTCATATGCCAATGAACTGGCTCCCTGTATGTACATGGGGGGTGAAAAATTAAAAGACGGCACCTTAAAAAGTTACCTCGATTATTCACCACAGGAATTAATGGCGCAATCTATATTGAGCATTAAACAGGATGTAAAATTGCTAAGTAAAAATATAGTACCTTATGGAGGTGTTGGTTTAAAAGCTGCATTGGATAAGCATGGAATTAAATCAGAAGAAATTGATTATTTTCTGCCACATATGTCCAGCGAATTTTTTAAGGATAAGATATTTCAACAACTGATAGTAAACGAAACCGGCATCACCTACGATAAATGGTTTGTAAATCTTAGCCAGGTAGGTAATGTAGGAGCGGCTTCTGTTTACCTGATGGTAGATGAATTATTTCATAGCGGAAAACTAAAGGCTGGTGATAAAATATTATTACTTGTTCCGGAAAGCGCACGTTTTTCTTACATGTACAGCCTGCTTACGGTGTGCTAAAAATGTTTAGAGTTTAGAGTTCGGTGTTTAAGCTTTCATATACTTTTTGTAAGATGTTTTTTATTGCTAACTAAAGTATAAACAGATAAGATTTTCAGAATAGAAATCAATTTTAATTTTCAACTTCTTTGGTTCGGCAGGTGCAGGTTAAGATCACGAATTAAATGAACGCTAAACCACTAACCATAAACTGTAAACTATTTTATGTATGAAAAAAGAAGATATTCCGCAAGACGATGGCGCTCTTAATAAATTGACGAAGGAAGTAGTATATGCAGTTGATAATTCGGGTAACTATACTACCGAACTAAGCTCTGGCTGGGCAGTTAAAACTACCGCACTCGATTTGGCATGGGAAGATATAGAACAAAGAATTGAAAATGCCAGGCAAAAAGTGATTAACAAGGAAGCAAGTCCAATCTTATTTTTTATTGAACTAAGGTTAATGGATATAGGCATTGTTTCGGCTTACACCGGGTTTTGGAAATGGAGCATCAAACAACATTTGAAACCTGCTGTCTTTAAAAAATTATCTGAAAAAAAATTAAACAAATACGCCGAAGCATTTAATATAAGTGTTGAAGAATTAAAAACCATGACTGTGCATGAAGCATGAATTTAAACATTTACAGGCAGCGCATTGCGAAAATGGAGTAACCACCAATTTATTAAGAACAATAGGCGTAGATAAAATTACGGAGCCCCTTGCCTTTGGTATCGGATCGGGTTTATTTTTTGTGTATGTGCCTTTTCTTAAAATAAATAAAGGGCCTGCCATTGCTTTTCGTACCATGCCGGGTCTTATATTTAAAAGAACCTGCAACGCACTTGATATTCCTGTTGTAAGAAAAAAATTTAGCTCTAAAGAATCTGCAGAAAAATATTTACAGGAATGTTTGCAATCTGGTCAGCCGGTAGGTTGCCAGGTAGGTGTTTATTACCTCAGCTATTTTCCAAAAGAATACCGCTTTCATTTTAATGCGCATAACATCATTGTTTATGGAAAAGAAGGGGATAAATACCTGATAAGTGATCCCGTTATGGAAGATGTTACTTCTTTATCTTCTTACGAACTGGAAAGAGTGAGGTTTGCAAAAGGGGCACTGGCGCCAAGAGGCCAGATCTATTATCCAAAGGAAAATAAAATTATTACAGACCTGCAGATACGCAAAGCGATTGAAACAGGCATCAAAAGAAATGTGAATCACATGATCAGGATTCCGGGTGGCATTGCTGGTGTAAAAGGCATCGCTTATACCGGAAAGAAAATAAAAAAATGGAAGGATAGATTAGGTCAGCAAACGGCGGGTTTATACCTCGCCCAACTGGTGCGTATGCAGGAAGAAATAGGAACAGGCGGCGGTGGGTTCAGGTATATTTATGCAGCGTTTCTGCAACAGGCACATGGCTTTTATGCCAACGATACTTTATTGGAAGTATCAAAAACTTTTACCCAGGCCGGTGATATGTGGCGCAATGCTGCCGTGCAGGCAGCAGGTATTTACAAAGGAAGAATTGGCAGCCAGGCAGATTTTGATGTGATGGGTGACTACCTGATAGAAATTGCGGAGGTAGAAAAAAATGCATTTCAAACACTCTCCAAAATAAAATGGAATTCATGAGTAATGTTGCAGTAAGCATACAAAATCTTGAATTCAAATATTCCGGTCAGATAAATACCTGCTTAAACAATATAAGCCTGGAAGTGGTAGCAGGAGAACGTTTTGGCTTATTTGGCCCCAATGGCGCAGGTAAAACTACCTTAATGAATTGCATGACAGGCCTGCTCAATTATCAGCAGGGAAGCATCCGGCTTTTTGGCAATGAAGTAAAGCACAACAGAAAAATAGTGAACAACCTTTTTGGATTTGTACCACAGGATTTTTCTTTTTACCAGGAACTAAGCCCGGTAGAAAACCTGAATTTTTTTGGTGCCTGGTCGGGAATGGATAAAGCATCCATCAAAAAAAAATCTGAAGAATTACTGGAAGTGCTGGGCCTTGCAGAGGTACGCAACAAACCCGTAGAAAAATTTTCAGGCGGCATGAAGCGCCGGGTAAACCTCGCCATTGCTGTAATGAATACACCCCGGATATTATTTTTAGATGAACCAACCGTTGGCGTAGATGTGCATACCCGGAAGGCCATTATCAGTTACCTGAAAGAACTGAACAATAGCGGTACCACACTTATTTATACTTCTCACCAGTTAAACGAAGCAGAAGATCTTTGCAATAAAGTTGCTATGATTGACGACGGAAAAATTATAGTGCATGATACTTTAAGTCAGTTACTGACAGACTATAAAGAAGAAGGATTGGAAGGATTGTTTATAAATTTAACCGGTAAAATATACAGGGATAGCTGAAGCATTAACTACTGTGGTTTAATAAAGCTAAAAACTAAAAACAATGTTCAATATTCAATGTTCAACAAACAATATTCAATGAAACTGCACGTGCTTTTTATATTGAGTATTGAACATTGAAAATTGGTTATTGAATATTTTATTAACTGATAACATTGAATTATTAAATGACAAATAAGAGACCATAAAAACCCACCGTAACTAACTTTCTTATTCCTTATTTACCATGCATAAACTTTGGGCTACCATATTAAAGGACCTTCAAATTCTTACCCGTGACAGGGTTGGGCTGATAGTGATGTTTGTAATGCCTATAGTGTTGGCGGTTGTAATTACAGCTACTCAAAACAGTACGTTTGAACTGGTCAATAAAAATAAAGTACCGCTTTTATTGTGCAATAAAGATACCGGTGATGCCAGCAGGCAATTGGTAACCGCAATCGAAAAAGTAGGTATGTTTGAGGTAAAAAAAGTAACTGCCGGCGAAACAGAAAAACAACTATCGGACCGGATGCATGAAAAAGATGCATTGGTCGCCATCATCATTCCCTCCGATTTTTCAGCCAGGGTAGATACAAAAGCAAAAGCCACCGCAACAAAAGCACTCAATAATTTAGGGTTGCAAACAGATACCGTAAAAATTAATAATGACAGTGTTCAACCCATTACGCTGCTATATCATCCGGTGTTGCAATCATCATTCCGGCAGTCCATACAAGGTGCTTTGCGAAGTACTTTACAAATGGTGCAAAGCAAGCAGGTTTTAAAAAGCATCTACTTTTCTTTAAATGAAACAGAACTGCCCCCTGCTTTGGAAAGTGAAATCATCAATAACCAGGTTGCTATTAACGAAGTGCCCATTTCAAGAGATGGAAGCAAAACCATTCCCAATGCAACGCAGCACAATATCCCTGCCTGGACAATTTTTGCGATGTTTTTTGTAGTGATCTCATTAGGCAGTAATGTAGTGAGAGAAAAACTGAACGGGAGTTTTATCCGCCTGAAAACTTTACCTACCAATTATTTGCTTTCCCTGTTTTCTAAACAAATTACTTATCTTTTTGTAACGCTATTACAGGCTTGCGTAATTTTTGCCATTGGTATCTGGCTGTTTCCTTTAATGGGATTGCCAAAGTTAAATTTGCCTGCAGACCTGGCGGGACTTTTTATTGTAACTTTTATTTGCGGCTGGTGTGCAGTAAGTTTTGCTGTTTGTGTTGGCGTATTTGCAAAAACACAGGAGCAGTCAAATGGAATTGGTGCAGTATCCATTGTATTGATGGCAGCCATTGGTGGGCTATTGGTACCGAGTTTTGCAATGCCTGAATCCTTTCAGCAGGTGATAAAATTTTCCCCACTGCACTGGTGTTTAGAAGCTTATTATGGGTTGTTTTTAGAAGCTGGTAAATTGAAAGATGTTCTGATAAGTATTTTACCTTTATTGGCAATTACTATATTAATTCAGTTAATTGCACTGTTAGGTTTAAAAAGAAAAAACCTGATCTGAAAAATTTGTTATGGAAAGCACTCAATTTAAAACACAGTTAAAAAAACAGATAGTAGAATTTTTGAACCTGCTATCTGTAAATCCTGAAGATATTAAAGATGATGAGCCCTTGTTTGGAGAGGGT
>JANPAP010000075.1:0-13616 GCA_031429975.1 Chitinophagaceae bacterium | reverse complement strand
GGCCTACGATTTTATAAAAGAAAAGGGCGAAAAAAACATTGTACTCTGGGGTATCTCCATGGGTGCAGCAGCGGTTACAAAAGCCATCAACGATTATCAATTGCAACCTTCAAAAGTTATTTTAGAAATGTCATTTGCATCCATTAAACAGGCTGCTGAAGGACGTTTAAAAATAATGCACTTGCCGGCAGAGCCATTGGCAACATTGGTAACTTTTTGGGGTGGTACACTAAATGGGTTCTGGTCATTCAGCATGAAGCCATCGGAATATGTAAAAAATATACATTGCCCCGTTTTAGTGCAATGGGGAAAAAATGATCCAAGAGTAAAACAAGATGAAACAGATTTGATATTTGCCAATATTTCCGGACCAAAAAAACTGGTACAATATGACAATAGTGGCCACCAATCGCTTTGCATAAATGAAAAAGAAAAGTGGATGGCCGAAGTGCAGAATTTTATGAAACAATAATTTTATTGATGCATCCAAAAAATATTTCCATAAGCGATTACACGTACCAGCTTCCCATCGAAAAAATTGCAAACTTTCCTTTGCCAGAAAGGGATGCATCGAAACTGTTGATTTACAAAAATGGTCAGATCTTTCAAGATCAATATAAAAACATTGCAGCGTATTTGCCTGCAAACAGCTTACTTGTTTTTAATAATACCAAGGTAATACAAGCCAGAATTTTATTTCAAAAAGAAACTGGTGGCATCATTGAAATTTTTTGCATTGAACCGTACGAAGCGGTAACTGAATTCAGTTCGGTGATGAGCAAAAAAAAATCTGTTCGATGGAAATGCATGATTGGTGGGGCAAGTAAATGGAAAGAAGGTCCTTTAAAAAAACTATTAAAAAACAGCAGCGCTGTTTTAATGGCTACGCTGATTGAAAAACTTTCGGATGCTTATGTGGTTGAACTTTCCTGGCAACCTGAAGAATTAAGTTTTGCTGAAATTCTGGACCAGACGGGTGATATGCCATTGCCGCCTTATATAAAACGTAAAGCAGAACCTTCGGATAAAGAACGCTATCAAACTATTTATGCAAAGCATGAAGGAAGTGTTGCCGCACCAACCGCTGGTTTACATTTTACAGAAAATATTTTTGCATCTTTCGATAAAAAAAATATCAGCAAAATTAATGTTACCCTTCATGTTGGTGCCGGAACTTTTAAGCCGGTAAAAGCTGCATTGATGGAAGGCCATGAAATGCATGCAGAGTGGATAGATGTACAGGCCAGCAGCATTCAACAATTATTAGAAACAATTCCCAACCCCATCATTGCAGTAGGCACCACTTCTATAAGAACAATTGAAAGCCTTTACTGGATGGGCATTAAGGCAATTAAAAACCCAGCTTGCAATCTTGAAGAACTTGTCATTCATCAGTGGGATGTGTATGAGGCCCCATTATTTGAAACAGAAATTTCTGCAACAGTTGCATTAAAAGCCTTGCTCATCTGGATGAAGAAAAATAATATTGACAGAATTTTATGCAGCACTCAAATTTTGATTTCTCCCGGTTACCGGTACAGAATTGCAACTGCAATAATTACTAATTTTCATCAACCTCAATCTACATTATTATTGCTGGTAGCAGCTGCCGTTGGCAACAACTGGAAAATGATTTACCATTTTGCGTTGGAAAATAATTTTAGATTTTTAAGTTATGGCGACGGGAGTTTATTGTTTACAGAAGAGCCTTCCACCCCATAAAAGCTGAGCATTTTTATTGTTGAATTGTAACCAGTGTACCAACGGGGATATAGTTAAACAAATCTTTCATCTCAGAATATTTTACCGATATACAACCATCCGTCCAGTTGTAAAAATTATCAACCGTCCATTCTTCTGCCGGCCTTGTAGCGTGAATGGCAATACCAGCACCAATTTTAGCAGTTTTTGGGATAATGCCTTTTTGCTTTCTTTCTGTAAATTTTTGAAAAGATGTTTGAGTTGGGTAATCTAGTAAAAGCTCCTGCCCCCATTTAGGATTTATTTTTTTTAAGATAACTTTAAACTGTCCATCCGGAGTTTTTTTGTCCCCTTCCTTCATTTTATCGCTTAAATCTTTACTACCAAAAACAATTGGATAGGTTGCATACCAACCCTCATCGTCGTACACTTTTAATTCGTAATCGCTTTTGTCGATAACGATATAATAATGATTGTCTGCAGCTGCAGCAAGGGGAGATTTTTCAGTTTTATTTTTATTTTTTTTACCTGGCAGGCTAAATGCCATTAAAATAAAAAGACTTAATACAGCCCCGGTAGCTAATAACAATGATTTTTTCATACAAGAAATTATGCTGAACACAAAACAAACGTTGTGCCATTCAAAAATATTTTATCCTTGCAAAATAAGCTTAACAAAAATTAATGAAAAATAAATATTGGTTTTAATTGTAGTAAACCTGCAAACAGTTCAAATAAAAAATGCAATCAACCCCTGTTAACCAGCATTTGATTGCAACTTTTAAAAAGCGTATCAATTATTTTACCAATTACTCAGCCTTATTCCTAAACTGTAAGGACGCATATCCAAGCCAGTTTTATAAAAACTTGTTGGAGCATAAGAACCATAAAGTGTTACCGGGCCAAGGCCTATTTCGCCGATATAAGAAAATTTAAATTGCTCCAAATCAAACCCACCATTGTTTTTTTGCTTACCCCTGGCATCGCTAATTTGTTTATTTCGCTGGCTGTATAAATAACCTGCACTTACACCAAGGCTTACGCTAAATCCTTTGTGCTTACTTTCGGGATGGGTGCAAAAATTTATCAAAAAAGGAACTGTAATATAATCGGCTGCCAATTTATTTTTTGAAAAACTGATCGAATCCCGGATAATTACAGGCCGGGGTGCCTGGCCATTTACAAACGGATTTTGATCCAGATAACTTACTGCTGATTTATACCGGTAATTATTTAATTCCAAGCCCAGTCCATATTTCAAGTTAACATGTTGCTTAATTAAATTTAAGCGTTGCATAAAAAACCAAATATTTACATTGATGCTTTTGCCAACATTTAAATCAAAATCACTTTCCCCCAGTGGGGCTGCCCCAGATCGGTTGTAAAGGTATCCGCCGGTATTGGCATAATTTGTTTTATCTGTATAATTCGAGAATCCCAAATCTACAATACACCAATTGGTACTTATATTTTTTGATTTATTTTTTCTGTCTTTTTTAAAAATATTGATATTGATCGACTTACTTTCAGGCTCGTTTTTATCGCCCGTTTTATCAATTATAATATTTCCAATGCGGATGGTATCGCTTTTAGGAATAACAGCGGTATCTGTTTGTGCATTTATTGCGGTACAAAAAACTATCAGGGCCATTACTGTAAATAGCTGTTTCATATATTTTAGTTTAAAATTTTATTGATTTATTTTCACGTTTCCTTAAGAAGGTTTTTGGCTTTATGGATTATTGCATTGCAAAAGACAGGTTGGCTATTTTTAAGTTGCCCTCTCCAGATTTACTCATCGTATTTCTTTCCAACACTCTTTTTACCCTCTTAAAAAAACCTTTTAGTTTTGATTTATTTTCAGTTTCATCGCCTTCATCAAAATTGGTAATCTTATTTTCAAAATTTTGATTACTGGTAAATGAAGCGTTCATTGCAATAGCTTTATTTTTTTCAAAGTTGTTGGCTGGTAATTCATTTTTTACAAAATTATTTTCTACTGCTTCATTTTTATTTTCTTGTTTTGCGATTGCAATAGTTGTTTTGTTACTGGCACTGTTGTTAATATTTTCTAAATAAGATTTGGGTAAATTATTTCCATTCACTTTTACAGGTTCAACAGTTTTTACAAGTTCGTCTGTTGGTTTTACGGGTAATTTATTTTGATGAATGAGTTCTATTTTATTTTTTTTCTGCTTAGGCAAAGGAACAATATTATCTGCAGTATTTTGGGGGCTTACACTAATTTCAGCACCTGCATCTTTTGCAATTTTTTGAAATTTGTTTGAAGAAGTTACAGCTGCATTTTTTTCAACAGATTTTATTGGTTGTGTCAACGAAATATCAGGATTTAAACTACGGTTGCTTTGGTTAAAAAAACGCACCGAACCCCAAACGCCAAAACCAATCAACATAGCCGCCACCGCAACAGCCCACCACCTAAAAGCTATTATCGGCCTGTCTTCCCTGCGATACAATGAAGCTTTATCTTCAAATACAATTGTATCATCGGGCGCCAATTTAGTTTGTTGTAATTGGTTCCAGGTAAGGTTTACAATTGCATCATTTTTAATTAAAATTTTTAGTTGCGTTTGTTCAGCTAAGGGCAATTCCTCATCCACCAGCAACAGTAATTTTTCTATCAGCACGGCATCGGGTTCTTGCTGTTTAAACAAGGATACTTTCTCAGTAAATGAAATATGCTCAGGCTTTAAAATACTTTGTTGTAATAATTGCAGTTCATTTTTTAAATCAGGATTGGCAGCAATAAATTCATGCAACTGTTCCTGTTGTTGAACCGACAGTTCGTTATCGATATGCAACAAAAAATAAGTTTCGTAATTATGGCGGTTTATAGTCATTTGAATTTTATTACTCTTTTTAAAAATGCATGCTGCAGTTTATTAAATAATATTTTCGGGTTTCCCAATAAACTCTCTCAACTGCAATCTGGCACGGTGCAAATACACTTTAACCTGGCTTTCATTTAATCCTGTTATTTTACCAATCTCTATATAATTGTACCCTTCATAATCTTTCAGCATTACTAAACTACGCTGTGTTTCGTTTAACCGGTCGAGTGCCAAGTGCAAAATATTTTTTGCATCGTGTTGCATTTTATTACTCGTTTTTACTTCAGCATTAAAACTGTCTTTTAATACAATTCTTTTGTGTTTACGAATATGATCAATCATCTGGTTGTAGGCAACTGTAAATAAAAAACTTTTACATCTGCTGTAATCTACATCCAGCCTGTTTTTCCACATTTTTTCAAATGCGGATTGTACTACATCTTTTGAATCCGCTTCATGCCTCAAATTTTTGAGAATAAAGCGGTAAACATTATCTGCATACAGGTTTACACATTGGTTGTATTCTTTCTCCGTCATACAGCTTTAAGGGGCTGGTTTATAATAAGGGTTAGTTATATACCCATTATACGTTTATACCTTCAGTTAGTTACAAAATAATTAAACAAAAAAATTCCTGCTATAAAATAGCATGAGAAATGATACTCCACTGGTTAGGAATATTATTGTTGTTATTCTGTTTGTTGCAATTTACAGGCTTTCCCTTTCGAGAACAGGTGGTGATGGTAGTATTTTTAGGAGTAAATACAAACAGGCTCATTGAACTCAATGCAAGAAATATTAAAATTAAAGCAGATTTTTTAACCGGCATAAGAAGCAGTTTTAATAGTATTACGAAAATAACTATTAAATGTTACAGCGTTAATTACGATTTGTTAAATCTTAATTAACTAATTTAAATTAATGAAAGCTCGCTTGCTTAATTTTGCAACCATTAACTAAAAAACATGAACAATAAATTTGTAGATAGAATCAGTTCAGAATTAAAGGAAATAGAAACCGCCGGCCTTATAAAAAAAGAACGGGTTATCAGCAGTGAACAAGGTGCCGAGATTATTGTTGGAGGAAAAAATGTTTTAAATTTTTGTGCCAACAATTATTTGGGTTTATCATCGCATCCAAAAGTAATTGCTGCTGCAAAAAAATACATCGATCACCGGGGTTATGGCATGAGCAGCGTTCGGTTTATTTGTGGCACCCAGGATATTCATAAAGAACTGGAAAAGAAAATTGCTGATTTTTTAGGAACCGAGGACAGTATTTTATATGCTGCAGCTTTTGATGCAAATGGCGGTTTGTTTGAACCCTTATTTGGTGAGGAAGATGCCATCATCAGCGATGCTTTGAATCATGCATCCATTATTGATGGGGTTCGTTTATGTAAGGCGCAGCGCTACCGGTATGAGCATAACAATATGGATGACCTTGAAAACAAATTAAAAGAATCGGCTCATTTAAGAAGCCGCATCATTGTTACTGACGGATCTTTCAGCATGGATGGCTCGATTGCACAGCTTGATAAAATTTGTGATTTGGCAGATACCTACGATGCCATTGTTATGATTGATGAATGTCATTCATCGGGGTTTTTAGGTAAAACCGGCAGAGGCACTCATGAATATCGGGGAGTGATGGGAAGGATTGATATTATTACCGGCACCTTGGGTAAAGCCCTAGGTGGCGCCAGTGGCGGATTTACCAGTGGCCGCAAAGAAATTATTGAAATGTTGCGGCAGCGTAGCCGTCCGTATTTGTTTAGCAATACAGTTGCACCCAGCATTGTAGGCGCTTCAATAGTGGTACTGGATATGCTGAGAGAAACTACTGAACTAAGAGATAAGCTGGCATCGAATACCATTTATTTTCGCAAAAAAATGACCGAAGCTGGTTTTGATATTAAGCCCGGCGAACATCCCATTGTTCCCATCATGTTGTATGATGCAGTGCTGGCACAAACTTTTGCAACTAAATTATTGGAAGAAGGGGTTTATGTTATTGGATTCTTTTTTCCGGTAGTAGCTAAAGGGCAAGCCAGGATCAGGGTGCAGTTAAGTGCTGCCCATGATGTAAACCACCTGAATAAAGCGATTGCTGCTTTTACAAAAATTGGAAAAGAGTTGGGAGTGATAAAATAATTAAATTGATTTTACACAAAGTAGAAATTTCAACTTTATTTTTTAGCAATCTTATTTTGCCATTTTAAAATAATTTTAAAATTGGCTTCGCTGTCAAGGCTGGTGAGGATGATGCCAGCTTTGGCACTGAATTTCAGGCCCAACTCCACCTGTACTTCATCGGGTGAATTTGTAATATCTTTTAAACTGTTGAAAATTTTATTGGAGACTTCTTTCAATGGTTTTAAAGCATTTTCAAAACTGTTGGCAGCATTTTGAATAACGCCTCTTGTTTGCTCAACTGCAGTTCCACTTCTTGTGGCGGCTTGTGGATTTTCATCCTGCACTTCCACATAAAACTCGTTGCCATCATCGGTTATAAACTGTAATAATTTTTTCATTTTTGATTTTTGATTTTTGATTTTTTAATTCCCATTCGTATCTGCAACATCTCCCACTCCATTTTTATTCAAATATTCCAATCCAATTTTTGTCCACTTTCTGGCCTCCTCGGTATTGCCGGTAATGGAATAACATTTTACAATTTTTGCTGCTACAGAAGCTTTGTCTTTATCCGTATTGGTAGTATCAATTTCTAATGATTTTTTGTAATCGGCAATGGCTTCTTCATATTTATTAAAATACTCGTAAGCCAATCCACGGTTATAAAATACGTTGGCATCCTGCGGATTTAATTCAATCGATTTTGTCCAATCCTGCAACGACAGCGATTTGCTTTCATTCATTTTATCCGTATCGGTTGATTCCAATGAATAATAGGTATGGCCTCTTGATAAATAAGCAGCACTGAGGTTACTGCCCAACTCCCAATTTTTATTGCATTCAATTGCTTTACTAAAATCGGCTAATGCCAAATCGTATTGTTGGTTGCGATTGTAACAAAAACCCCTTTCATAATAAGCGCCTGAATAGGTCGTGTTTTTTTCAATTGCTTTTGAATAATAATCAATTGCCTGTTTAATATTATTAAGTTCATATTGTCCACGGCCACGATCGTACCAACTGTAAGCACTGTCAAGTTTTGGGTCGCTGAGTATTTTATTCTTAATTGTTTCCACATCCGGATTGCTAAGTGCTAATCCATTTTGCAGGTAAGATAATGCAGCAAGCGTTTCGCTTGAAAGCGGAAATTCATCTCTTAATGCGCCCTTTAAACTATCCTCATATTCCTTGATGTTATTATTATATTCTTCGAGCTTTAAAATTTTATTGTCAATAATATTTTTTACTAATTCTGGGTGCAATTGCATGCCGATTCCTTTTAATGATAATCCACGGATGAGCATTTTTACTCCAGTAGCCCTTGTGTTGGTTACCCCCGAAAATGCAGTATCCACTTCGGATGAAAATCTTATTTCGGGTGATCCGAAAATTAATACAGGAGTAAGTTGCTCATCTAAATTGCCATCCAGTTGTATGGCAATGCAACCCAGCTTATACGCCCTGTCGAGGCTGCTTTGCGATAAACTTGGATCCAAGGCTGTATAAAACCCGGTAGAAAATTTTATGGCAGCGGTATCGGTTATTTCACTCCAAGTGCCAATTACAACTGGTACATATTGGGCAATTGCTTTTGCCTGCCTTTCGGAATAGCAGGTATTTACAATTACACATTTTACAAAATCGGTAACCAGGCTAAACAGGGATGCCAAAGCCTCTGGCGGAATGGCTTTGGATTGCCCTAACTCATCTTCAAAACACAATTCGCCACTGTTAAGTCCGTGACCTGAAAAGTGCACCACCTGTGGTTTGTAGCTGATAATGGTTTGCAAAACATCGTCGGGTTTTACAGCCTGGTGATCTTTAATTTCAAAACTAGTATTGCTGGCCAGTTTATTTCTTACTTCCTGTAACTCTTTACCCAAATGAAGACGAGCTGCATTGCTGGGATCGGATGCCAAAAATAAAATTCTTGATACTGTTTTTTCTGTTATTGTATTTTCCATAACTCTAATTATTTTTTGTAAAAACAGTAATTGTTTTTAGCATGAATAAATATTGTGGTTATCTATTAAGAGGTAAATATTTTATGTTGAAGAGACAGGTAATATTTAAATAGAATTTTGAATTAGATAAAGTAAGTTAATAAAAAAAATATAAAACTTAACCAGGCAGTATAAAAAATTTGATTTAAAAAAAATGGTTTAGTTGTTTGTTCATTTTATTAAATAAATGGGCACAGCTATTATTACAGTATTTTTGTTTTAATAAAAAAATGATAGCAATTACCGCTGCTGAACGGAGCGTCGCCATCTGCCGATGCTATTTGTACAACAGCTGGTTTCAAAATAATTACCATGTCAGAAAACGCAGCAAATTTTATTGCCAAAACAACCATCAAGGCGCCCGACCTGGAGCACCGCAGAAAAATAAATTTTAATATTGGCCGCTACAATGCAAAAGTGCCCGAGGGAAAAGAACAATTTGCCGATTTAAATCTGGCGAAGGAAAGGGCTAAAAATATTAAATGGCGGGCCATTGAAACACTCGATCAGCAACTGGAAGATTTTGAATTGAATTTTTCGAAACGTGGCGGCAAAGTAATTTGGGCCGAAACCGCAGAACAAGCCATGGAAGCCATTGTTGGGATATGCCAGGCTGTTAATTGCAAAACGGTTGTAAAAAGTAAAAGCATGGTTACGGAGGAAATTCACCTGAACCATGAACTGGAAAAACACGGCATTGAAAGTATTGAAACCGATTTGGGTGAATACATTCAACAACTGGATGGCGAAGCGCCTTACCATATTGTAACACCGGCCATGCATAAAAGTAAGGAGGATGTTGCAAAATTATTTGCTGCAAAACTGGGCACTAAACCGAACCTTACTCCGGAACAACTTACTTTGGTGGCTCGTGATATTTTACGAAAAAAATATGTTGAAGCCGAAGTAGGAATTACCGGTGCCAACTTTATCATCAGCGATATTGGTGGTATTGCCATAACCGAAAATGAGGGCAATGCAAGGCTAAGTTGTGCCTTTCCAAAAACGCATATTGTTGTGGTTGGTATTGAAAAAATGATTCCTTCATTAACCGATCTTGGATTGTTTTGGCCACTGTTGTCTACTTATGGAACCGGACAAAAAATAACCGTGTATAACAGCATTGTTACCGGACCAAGGCAGGCAAATGAAACCGACGGACCAGAACAAATGTTTGTGATTTTGTTGGATAATGGCCGAACAAATATTATAGAAAACCCTGTACAAAGAGAAAGCCTGTATTGCATAAGATGCGGTGCCTGCCTGAATGTTTGCCCGGTTTATAAAAATATTGGCGGCCATAGTTATGGCACCACTTACAGTGGACCCATTGGCAGTGTAATAACGCCCAACCTGCAGGGCATGGAATCTTTTAAACATTTAAGTTTTGCTTCTTCGCTTTGTGGCGCCTGTACCGAAGTGTGCCCGGTAAAAATAAATCTGCATGAAATGTTGCTGGATAACCGCCGTCAATCTGTTGAAGATGGGCTTGTAAATTTCCCTGAAAAAATGGCCTGGAAAATCTGGAAAATTGCCAGCTTAAAAAGAGGGATGATGAATCTGGGTAATGGCCCGTTAAAAAATAAAATAGTAAATAGTTTATTTAAAGGATGGCAACAAAACAGAACTGCTGTAGATTTTAGTAAAAAATCTTTTAACGAATTATGGAAGGAGCGGTATAAAGTTTAGCGATTAAAATTTTTAAATAAAAGAGGCTGTCCCATAATCCCAAAAAATAACCGCAGAGACGCAAAGACGCAGATTTTAAATAAACTTTATTTCTCTGCGACTTTGCGTCTCTGCGGTTAAAAAAGACAATTTTGAGATAGCCTCTTTTATTTAAGCAATTACCATTTTAATTCCGCTCTCTGTTATTATGTTTTTTACGGAATATTTTTCGACTTTGCTGACGTTGATCCTGACGGATTTCACTTTTTTCTGCTGCAGTAACAACTCCATCTGCCTTTGCTTCTCTAACATCCTGTCTGATTTCTTTTTGGCCAATCCGAAGATTTACAGCTTCGGCCCGGGTAAGCTCACCACTACGAACGCCTTGCTGGATACGCTTTTGCTGAATTCTTGATTTTAATACTTCCTGTGCATCAACATTGCTGATAGAAAAAGCTACAAACAATCCTGTTAAAATAAATGCTGCTTTCATATAAATAGTTTTTAATGATTTTTTAAAATTGTGTATTACTAACCGGTTAAAATAATAGATATGGATTTTGAAGAATAGTTTAAACCGATGAAAAAAACATTAAAATCAGGAAGGCAAAATGCTGAAACTTTTGCGGTGGTATTTACACAAGCCAAATTGATGAATGGCATTGCGGTGCAGCAACGTTCCATAACCCTTGTTTTGGTTCCAGCCATACTGCGGAAATTTTTTATGCAAGGTCTGCATGTATTCATCCCGATATGTTTTTGCTAAAATACTGGCAGCAGCAATGGCTGCAATTTTTCCATCGCCTTTAATGATACATTGATGTGGAATGGTTTTATATTGTTTAAAACGATTTCCATCTACCAACAATAATTGCGGTTGAATTTTTAACTGATCAATACTTTTATGCATGGCCAAAAATGAAGCCTGCAAAATATTTATTTCATCAATTTGATTATTGTCAATGGCCATCACGCCAAAAGCAATACTTTCATTTTCAATTACCGGCCGCAATAAATCCCGTTGTTTTTCAGATAATTTTTTACTGTCGTTTAACAAAGGATGATAAAAACCATTTGGAAGAATAACCGCTGCAGCATATACGGGGCCTGCATAACAGCCCCTGCCAGCTTCATCGAGGCCGGCTTCGGTAAGTTGTTTATTTAAAAAAGGGGCTAACATTTTGTATAACAAATATCACAAAAAATAAACTTAAAAAATTTTGAATGTTGATTTATGAACTGCTGCTTTACTAATTTTGCTACCCAATGAATACGCTGCAAATTAACAGAGATAATAAACAGGTTGCCATTTGGTTATTAATGGGTGTTGGTATGATAATGATACAGGTTTTGTTGGGGGGCATTACCCGGCTTACCGAATCGGGACTTTCTATTACCGAATGGAAACCTATTACCGGCGCATTGCCACCCTTAAATAATATTGTCTGGCAAGCCGAGTTTGATAAATATAAATTAACCGACCAGTTTAAATATGTGCATGCCGGTTTTGGTTTATCCGATTTTAAATTTATTTTTTTTTGGGAATGGTTTCACCGGCTTTGGGCAAGATTAATGGGCATGGTTTTTTTAGTTGGCTTTGTTTATTTTTTTGCAACAAAAAAATTTAAACAACCCATGGTAATGCCCATGATTCTGTTGTTTATTTTAGGCGCTTTACAAGGTGCCATTGGATGGTTAATGGTTAAAAGCGGATTAGTACCGCAAAAATATTTTGTTGGTCATATTGAACTAACCACCCATTTAATTGCAGCATTAGTTTTATTGAGTTATACCTTATGGTTTGCATTAAGTTTACTGGTGCAGCCATCACAAAAAGTTTACAACAATACTTTACAAAAAGGAATAGTGATGATATCTGTTTTACTTTTTTTTCAATTACTATATGGCGGATTTATGGCAGGGTTAAGGGCTGCAGTTACAGCTCCAACCTGGCCCGATATTAATGGCCGGTTAATACCAACTGGCATGCTTGAATTTTCGCCAGCCATTTCAAATATTTTCAACAACCCCATTACCATTCATTTTATTCATCGTTGTTTGGCGTATGTTTTATTTGCGTTGGTGCTTTATTGGTGGGCAAAATCAACATCCATAACAGGCAATAAATTATTCAGCAAGGTACGGCAGGTTTTATTGTTGCTGATTTCGCTGCAGGTTATTTTAGGTATACTAACTGTATTAAATGCAACGCATACCAGCCGCTTGGTTTGGTTGGGAGTAAGCCACCAGTTTACGGGCATGTTATTATTGATAGCCATTACTACTCTTTTATTTTTAGTAAGAAAAAAAGAAACTACTTCTTAGTATTATTAAACAAAGTGCAACACTAAGTGATGAAGTATTTCGTTGTATATTTAGTAAACAATAATAAATGCGGACTTTACTAAATAATATCTACAACTCTTTCCCCATCCAGCTTCTCATTTTACATTTTCGTAAATATCATGTTCTATTGATATTTTGGATACTATTGGCAAGTACCATTAATAGTGGTTTTTTAAAAAGTTTTGGTGCCGATGCACTTTTTTTTGTACCCGAATACATGGGTAAAGTAAATGCCTTAAGCACAGCATTGTTGGGCATAGCAATGGGTGTATTTATTATGAGTTGGAATATCACCACATTTATTTTACATACCAAACGATTTAAATTTCTGGCATCTGCCTCTATGCCATTTTTAAAATATTGTATTAACAATGCTATACTGCCTCTGCTTTTTCTGATTTTTTATATTGCCCGTTCTTTTTATTTTAATATCAATAAAGAGTTATTAACGGTTGGCGAAGAACTGGTATTGGTTGCAGGATTTTTATGTGGTTTAATTTTTCTTCTTGCATTTTCATTTGCATTTTTTTTTGGTTCAGACAGAAGAATATTAAAATCGATTGCACCGGTTATTGCCAACAAAGAACATTTTAGAAGCAACTATGATCCAACCGTTGATCCTCAAAAAAATAATTTTGGGTTAAAAGTTGGCTACTATTTTAGTGTAAGTTTTAAATTGCGAAAAGCCCGGAATGTTTCGCATTACAGCGAAACATTTTTAGATGCCATTTTTAAACGGCATCATTTTGCGGCCGTTATTGCCATCACACTGGCATTTGCATTTTTAATTACAGGCGGATTTTTTTTAGATCTCAAATTTTTTCAGGTTCCTGCTGCAGTTAGCATTATTATATTTATGGCCATCATGGTGGCTTTTATAGGAGCCCTCAGTTATTTTTTACAAAGCTGGA
>JANPAP010000074.1:0-1638 GCA_031429975.1 Chitinophagaceae bacterium | reverse complement strand
CCCGTGCCGGTTCAATGTTTTTAATGGCAAATAAACGCCTGCTTCTGCAATTACCTCTCCATCCAAAATACCGGCACCAATTTTTACCGATTCGCCTTAAAAACTATAGCCATTATTTATTGCCTGTACAAAGGCTTCTTTATTTGCCATAAAAAAAATTTTATGAAAGATACTAAGGCTGATGGAAAATAAATTCATTTTTTTTTATACTGAACTGACTGCAGTAAATCATTCTTTAACAAAAAATTAGTCAGTATATTAGCTACATCAATTTTGAAACAATTTTATTTGCTTATAAACTATTTAACATGGAAGATGTAAAACCAAAAATATTATTGTGTGAAGACGATACCAATCTGGGTATGGTTTTAAAAAATTATTTAGAGCTGAATGATTACGATGTAATCCTGGAAAGAGATGGCCGGCTGGGACTGGCAGCTTTTCAAAGAGAGAAGTTCGACATTTGCCTGTTAGATGTAATGATGCCCAACATGGACGGATTTACATTGGCCGAAGAAATCCGGGATGTTAATCCGGATGTGCCTTTGTTTTTTCTTTCTGCAAAAACCATGAAGGACGATATCATCCAGGGTTATAAATTAGGTGCCGATGATTACATAACAAAGCCATTCGACAGCGAAGTTTTGTTACTAAAAATAAAAGCCATTCTTAAAAGAAATGAAGAGCTGCACCGGGATGAAGTGAATGCAGAATTTGATTTAGGCAATTACCATTTTAATCCACGGTTAAGAGAGCTTACCATTAACGGTGTGGTAAATGTTTTATCGCCTAAAGAAAACGATTTACTAAAAATGATGTGTGAGTATAAAAACGATTTATTGCCAAGAGAAGCTGCCCTTAAAAGAATTTGGGGAAGCGACACGTATTTTAACGGCCGCAGTATGGATGTTTACATTGCCAAACTCCGCAAATATTTAAAAGAAGATCCAGCCATAGAAATTGTAAATATTCATGGCAACGGATTTAGATTGGTGGCCAGTTAAGGGCACCTCTATAGAGTTGAAAAAAAATTATTAAAAACCCCACAAAAAAAATTGTGGGGTTTTTGCTGCATAAAACATTTTTAAAAAAAACTAGTAGAAGTTGATTTTTGTAATTGATTATTTAATTAATTTCAGAATTCAATTTTCCCGCTTTACTTAAAATCCCTTCCATAATTGAATTTCCGCTTTGCTACTTTAGTAGCAAAAAAATACCTCCCGTTAAAGTCGAGAGGTGAACTTAATGTTTACACAACGGAATAATCCTTATTGTGAATTAGTAAAAATGATAAAATAAAAAAGCATCACATTGTATTGCGATGCTTAAGAAAATCTTCGGCTTATAGCCTTGTTGTGATTTGCAATACAATGATATGAATAAACATTTAAAACAAATAAAATAAATTATATGGCAAACATTTTGGGTTTAGACTTAGGAACCAACTCAATTGGCTGGGCTATCAGAGATATAGATAGTGAAAAGGATGACCAAATAGTTGATTATGGTGTAGTAATTTTCAAAAAGGGAGTTGGAGAAGGGAAATCAGGAGAATATTCTCTTGCTGCAGAAAGAAGGATGAATAGAAGTAAAAGAAGATTATACAATGCAAAACGTTACAGAAAATGGGCAACCTTA
>JANPAP010000073.1:0-13120 GCA_031429975.1 Chitinophagaceae bacterium | reverse complement strand
GAGTTTAAAACTGAAGGTGCTTTACGTAGTGAAGTACAAATGAACATAAAGCGTTTGTTGGATATTGCTTGTTACCGTGGATTACGTCATCGTAAGGGTTTGCCATTACGTGGACAACGTACCCGTACCAACAGCCGTACTCGTAAGGGTAAGCGTAAAACAGTTGCAGGTAAAAAGAAAGTAACTAAGTAATATTATAATTACTGGTTTTGATTTGGTTCTTTTAATCATTCATTTTTATGGGGGTTAAAACTGCTTGATTGGTACCAGTATTTATGCGTTATAAATTGACTTACATTTTTATGAAACAGCGCCAGATAGCCTGGTAAGTCGGCAGTAGGGTTGTTTCAGTTCCGATGTATCGGAATCTATTTTTTAAGAATACCTATTTAAAATTAATTATGGCAAAAGCACAAGGCGGAAAATCAACTGGTAAAGCAGCCGCAAAAAAAAGAATTGTAAAGGTTGACAGTTATGGAGATGCACACATCGTTGCAAGTTTTAACAACATCATCATCAGTTTAACCAATAAGCAGGGTCAGGTTATTGCCTGGTCAAGCGCAGGTAAAATGGGTTTTAAAGGGAGTAAGAAAAATACACCTTATGCTGCCCAGATGGCTGCAGCAGATGCTGCTAAAGTAGCATTGGATGCAGGTTTAAAAAGAGTAGATGTGTTTGTAAAGGGACCCGGATCGGGCCGTGAAGGTGCTATCCGTTCTTTATCTCAATCGGGTATTGAAATCAACATGATTAAGGATGTTACACCGTTACCACATAATGGTTGTCGTCCTCCAAAGAAGAGAAGAGTTTAATACGATGGCTGATTTAAGATGTACGATGTCGGATTTAATAAAATCAAACATCAACAAATCAAAAATCAGACATAACTAAAATATTGAATCGCCATACGATTCATTTATACAAAGGGTGGCTAATTAATTTTTTACGATTTTTTACCGATTAGTCCACCGTTTCAAAAAAAATCGAAATGAAATAAAACTATGGCAAGGTACACAGGACCTAAAACAAAAATCTCCAGAATATTTGGAGAGCCTATTACAGGCAACGGAAAGTGGTTAACTAAAAACAGTAACCCTCCAGGAATGCATGGAGCTAATCGTAAGCGTAAAACTTTAGGTGAGTACGCATTACAATTACGTGAAAAGCAAAAAGCAAAGTACACTTATGGGTTGTTGGAAAAACAATTCCGTAAAACTTTTGAAGAAGCTGCAAGACGTAAAGGCGTAACAGGTGAAAACCTTATTAAATTGTTAGAAGCCCGTTTGGATAACACTGTTTTCCGTATGGGTATTGCGCCAAGCCGCCAGGCTGCACGCCAGTTAGTTAGTCACAAGCACATTACAGTTAATGGAGAAGTGGTAAACATTCCTTCTTACTCCTTAAAGCCAGGCGAAAGCATTGGGTTGAAAAATAAAACTGCAGTTAATACCTCTATCACAAGTAATATTCGTGGAAAAAATGCCAAGTTTAATTGGTTAGATTTTAACGAAACTGAAATGAAAGGTACGTTCATCGCATATCCTGAAAGGGAGAGTGTTCCTGAAAATATTAAGGAGCAATTGATTGTAGAATTGTACTCTAAGTAAGCTTTTGCTGAATAGAATTACTTTTGTACAAGAGTGCGACGCAACCGCAGTTGAATTGGAATACTGAAGTTGACACAATAATAATTAACTAACAAAAACTACAAACATTTAATATGGGTATTTTAAATTTTGTTAAGCCAGATAAGATTGTTCTTCAAAAAGCAAATGACTTTGAAGCACAGTTCGAATTTCGTCCGTTAGAACCAGGATATGGTGTAACGATTGGTAACGCTTTGCGTAGGGTTTTGCTGAACTCTTTAGAGGGGCATGCAATTATTGGAATCAACGTAGTTGGTGCCGATCATGAGTTTGCAACCATTAAAGGAATTACAGAAGACATTACTGAAATTATTTTAAACTTAAAGCAGGTTCGCTTTAAAAAGAAAGTGGAGCATGAAGTGGGTACTGAAAAAATTACCCTTTCCATAAAAAACAAAACTGAATTTACTGCCGGAATGATTGGTGAAGCATCTCCAACATTTGAGGTAATGAATCCGGAATTGATTATTTGTGTAATGGATAACAGTGCTAAACTGGATATTGAAATTACGATTGGCAAAGGACGTGGTTATGTTCCTGCTGAAGAGAATAAAGAAAAGAATTCGCATTTTGGATACATCGCTATCGATGCTATTTATACGCCGATTAAGAATGTAAGATATACCATTGAAAATACCCGTGTGGAACAACGTACGGATTTTGAAAAATTAATCATGGAAGTGATTACTGATGGTACCATTCATCCGGAAGAAGCGGTAAAGCAAGCCAGCCGTATCTTAATTCAGCATTTGATGATCATCACTGATGAGAATATTACATTCGATACCAAAGAAGATAAGAAAGAAGATTTAGTAGATGAACAAACTTTACAATTGCGTAAAGTTTTGAAAACGCCATTAGAAGATTTAGATCTTTCGGTACGTGCCTTTAACTGTTTAAAAGCAGCTAAAATTAATTCATTAAGCGAATTGGTACAGTACGAACAGGAAGACCTGATGAAATTTAGAAACTTTGGACAGAAATCTTTAAGTGAAATTGAGCAGGTGTTAAATGAAAGAGGTTTAGGTTTTGGAATGGATTTAAGCAAATTGAAATTGGATGATGAATAATGATTGATTTGAAAATTTGGAGATTTTAAAATTTCCAAATTTTCAAATTGAATAATTTTTAAATTATAAATTAAGTACCTCACAAATCCTGACACGGTGTGGGGGAAATTAAAACAACAAGGTCATGCGTCACGGAAACAAAAACAATAATCTTAGCAGAACCGCTTCTCACAGAAGGGCTTTGTTAATGAACTTGGGTTGCCAGCTAATTATGAACAAAAAAATTACTACAACCCTTGCTAAGGCCAAAGCTTTACGTCAGTACATTGAACCACTGATTACAAAAACAAAAGCTACTGAAAGCAAAGAGTCGATCATGCATAACCACAGAATTGTGTTTAGCTATTTAAATGACAAACATGCTGTAAAGGAACTTTTTACTGTAGTTGCTCCAAAGGTTGCAAGTCGCCCGGGAGGTTATACTCGTATTATTAAATTAGGTACAAGAATAGGTGATGCTGCTGAAATTGCTATGATTGAATTGGTTGATTTCAATGAAATTTATGGTAAAGGAATTTCAAAAGTTGCTGCCGAGGAGCCTGCTAAAAAAACCAGAAGAAGTTCGGCTAAGAAAAAAGTTGAAACTACTGAGGAAGCACCTGAAGCTACAGCCCCAGAAGCTGGTACTGAAGAAAATACCGAAGCTTAATTTTATTAATGAAAAAATTAAACATACAAACTCCGATAATTTTATCGGAGTTTTTTTTATGATTTTTATTTTCCAAATTATTGATTTGCTTTTGGGTTATTAACTTGTATAAATAAAAATGTGTAAAAAATAAAATCGTAATAAAATATTCAGTTCATTTCTTTGCAATACATAACTACACTATGCCCGAAAAAAAAATACAAAAAACCGCTATTTTAATGCTGCAGGATGGTACTATTTTTTATGGTACCGCATTTGGTAAAACCGGCACCGCCACTGGCGAAATTTGTTTTAATACCGGTATGACGGGGTACCAGGAAGTGTTTACCGACCCCAGTTATTTTGGACAGGTGTTGATTATGAATAATGTTCATATTGGTAATTATGGTGTAAAAAATTCGGATGTTGAGAGTGATGCGGTGAAAGTAAAAGGAGTAATTGGCCGCAATCTGGAGGAACAATATTCCCGACCAATTGCTGATGGATCTTTGCAGGATTATTTTATTAAACAACAGGTTGTTGCTATCGAAGGCATTGATACCCGAGCTTTAGTAGTACATGTTCGTAAGCAAGGCGCTATGAATTGTATCATCTCTTCCGATTGTGATGATCTTAAAAAATTAAAAGAACAATTGGATAACACCCCATCTATGGATGGGCTTGAATTAGCATCACTGGTTTCTACAAAAGATGCCTATTGTATTGGAAATCCAGAAAGCAAACTCCGTGTTGCTGTTTTGGATTTTGGTATCAAAAAAAATATTTTAAACTGTTTAATTGAAAGAGGTGCTTATGTAAAAGTGCATCCAGCAAAAACCAGTTTTGCAGAATTGGAATCATTTAATCCGTCGGGTTATTTTATCAGCAATGGACCCGGCGATCCGGCACCAATGGATTACGCCGTACATACTGTAAAACAAATTTTGGCTGCCAACAAACCTTTGTTTGGAATTTGTTTGGGTCATCAGTTACTAGCAAGGGCAAACGATATTGATACCTATAAAATGCATCATGGCCATCGGGGTTTGAATCATCCAGTTAAAAATATAATTACGGGTAAAAGTGAAATTACTACACAAAATCATGGCTTTGGCGTAAAGCCGGATGCAGTAAGGAATTCGGCTACTGTTGAGATTACTCATGTAAATCTTAACGATGATTCTATTGAAGGAATACGGGTAAAAAATAAGCCAGCATTCTCAGTTCAATACCATCCCGAGGCTACACCTGGGCCACACGATAGCCGGTATTTATTTGATGATTTTATTGCTTTAATGAATAAGGTAAATTAATTCGTGTAATCAATATTGTTTTGCGCAATTAAAAATAATAAATGAAATTACGAGTATGAAAATAGCAATTATCAATGGCCCCAATTTAAATCTGTTGGGTAAAAGAGAAACTAATATTTATGGGAATCAAAATTTCGATTCTTATTTATTGGAATTGAAAAGTAAATTTCCATCAGTTGATATTCACTATTTCCAAAGTAATATTGAAGGCGAATTGATCAACGAAATGCAACGGGTTGGTTTTTCTTATGATGGGATCATTATTAATCCTGGTGGTTATACGCATACATCTGTTGCATTAGGTGATGCTATAGCATCTATCATATCGCCCGTTATTGAATTGCATATTTCAAATATTTTTGGCAGAGAGGAGTTTAGAAAACTATCTCATATTTCTGCAAAAAGTGTAGGCGTTATCAGCGGTCTTGGGTTAAAAGGATATGCATTAGCCCTCTCTTATTTTTTAGAAAAATAATTTTCTTTTATAAATTATTTAATCCAATCGGCTATAAAAATATTGGTATCACGAGTACCGCCATTGTTACGGTTACTGCTGAAAACAATTTTCTTTCCATCCTTACTAAACATTGGGAATGCGTCAAAACCCTTGTCCCTGCTTATTTTTTCAAGCCCATTGCCATTAATATCGGTTAGATACATATTAAAAGGGAAGCCTCTTTTATATTCATGATTGCTGCAAAAAATTACCTGCTTGCCATCAGGTGTAAAGTTGGGAGCCCAGTTAGCCTGTTCTAAAAATGTAATTTGATGGGCGTCAGTTCCATCAACATTTGCTATCCAAACTTCCATGTGTGTTGGGGCAACTAAATTTTCTTTTAATAAATCTTTATACTCTTTTATTTCTGCATCGGTTTGTGGCCTGCTTGCCCGCCAAATAATTTTTTTCCCATCCGGACTAAACCATGCACCACCATCATAACCCAATGTGTTGGTAATTCTTTTTACATGGTTGCCTTCCAAATCCATTGTATATAAATCCAGATCGCCGTCTCTTAATGAGGTAAATAAAATTAAATTTCCCTTTGGAGAAATTGTCGCCTCTGCATCGTAGCCCTTGGTATTAGTAAGTTGCTTAACAATCCTGCCATTTAAATCGGCTTTAAAAATATCAAAGCCTTCATACACTGCCCAAATATATTTGTTGCCGTATTTTTTTCTGTCGGGCACAGGCGGACATTCTTTATCAGCCAGATGAGTTGATCCATAAACAAAATGTTTTCCATCCGGATAAAAGAAAGCACAGGTTGTTCGGCCAGTTCCGGTGCTTACCAATTTGGGTTCAAATTTTTCATCAGCAGTTGTTGGAATTTTTCCAATCCAGATCTGATCGCAAGAAATGCCTTCGGCAGGATTTGTTTTTTGAAAGATGAGGTATTTGCCGTCAAAACTAAAATAGGCTTCAGCATTGTCGCCACCAAATGTTAACTGGCGAACATTGGCAAAATGTGTTTCGCCGCTAAAATGAATGGTATCCTCCAAGCCTGTTTTTTTCAATTGTATATTTTGCATATTTTCAAAAGCACTCAATGAAACAAGGACTGCTACGAACAATATAAAACCTGAAAATTTTTTCATGATGCAAAGTTAAAATGGGGATGCCCTTTAATTGTAATAGTTTTGTAAGATTCTGAAAAAAATAAAAATTAATTGAATTGAAATTGATGAATCCAACTTTTAAAATTGTTGTAATTGCAACAATGATTTCTTTTTGTTTTACCTCTTGTAGCAACAACAATAAAAATGAAACTGCTTCAGTAAATACTTCCATACCCGAGCAGGAAAATGTATTTAGAGAGCAAATAAAACAGCACCCCGATTCTTTATTATTGAAAGAAAAATTAATTCAGTATTTCAGGGAAAGCGGAAACTACAGCCAGGCAATTGCTGAAACAGAATTGGCTTTAAAATCGGATAGCATAAATGGCAGACTTTGGTTTATTAAAGCCACTTTGCATACCGAAAATGCAGATACTTTACTAGCTATAAAAAGTTGGGAAAATGTAGCTTATTTAGATCCTAGTGCCGAAAATTTAATGTCGCTGGGTTCATTGTATGCACTTACAAAAAATATTGCTGCTCTTGAAGTAGCAGATGCATTATTAAAATTGCCCAAAGCCAAGGCACAACCGCAAGCACTTTTTATTAAAGGACTTTATTTTAGTGCTATCAATGCAAAAGCTATTGCAATTAAATTTTTTGACGATTGCTTGTTGCTTGATTATTCCAACTTGATGGCTTACCGGGAGAAAGCTGTTTGCCTATATGATACTGGAAAATATCTGGATGCTTTAAAAACGCTGGAGCTGGCCATTGCAGTGAAAAAAACTTATGATGAAGCCTATTACTGGATGGGCCGCTGTTATGAAAAACTAAATAATAAAACTGCTGCAATACAAAAATATCAACTGGCATTACAACTGGATCCTTATTATGTGGAAGCAAAAGATGCGTTGGAAAAGTTGGGTGTTAAAGCTCCATGAAAAAGCAGTTGAAATTTTAAGTGTATTTTTGTTTTGATTCTTTTTGAGAAAATTACGAATTACGAATTCAAAATTCAAAATTCAAAATTCAACAATTGGCGTGAAAATAAATGCTTACATTTTTTTAAGTTTTATAATCCAATTAACAAATCCTAATTTTTAAATTAGAAAGTACATATTTTCAAATCACCAAATCATCAAATCACCAAATCAATACATCATGCCAATTATAGCCCCTTCATTACTATCAGCAAATTTCTTGCAACTGCAAAAAGATTGCGATATGCTAAATGAGAGCCAGGCCGATTGGTTTCATTTGGATGTGATGGATGGCAGCTTTGTTCCCAATATCAGTTTTGGTCCAATGCTGGTTGAATTTTTTAGAAAGGCCACTACCAAAGTTTGCGATGTACATTTGATGATAGAAAATCCGGGTAATTATGCTGAAGCATTTAAAAATGCAGGTGCCGATATTTTAACTGTTCACATTGAAGCATGTCCTCATCTGCACCGAAACATCCAACAAATAAAATCGCTGGGAATGCAGGCGGGTGTTGCCGTTAATCCTCATACGGATGTACATTTATTAAAAGAAATACTGGCTGATATTGATTTGGTTTGCTTGATGAGTGTTAACCCTGGCTTTGGGGGACAAAAATTTATTCCCAATACCATCCATAAAATAAAGCAGCTTCGAGAAATGATTAACGAGCAATTGTTGAATGTAAAAATTGAAATTGATGGAGGGGTAACTTTAGCGAATGCAAAAGCAATTATTGATGCCGGGGCTGATGTATTAGTTGCTGGTAACACCGTTTTCAAATCTCCCAATCCAATTGAAACGATCTCGATGTTAAAATCGCTTTGATTGTTTTCAATTTTTAAATCAACAGAAATTTTTTAAAAACATGCCTTTGTTTGATTTTAAAAATGAAGGCCGATTAAAAATTATTGCAACCCATCTGTTGCAACTGATGAGTATGTGCTGGCTTTTGGCTAAGCTCATCAGTTGGAAACTTTGGATAGCACAAAGAGTTTTTCCTTTAATTCCCATTAAGGATTGGATTGTTTTTCCATCTTGGTTGCATTTGTTGCTTTTTGGATTTTCCTTATTAATGCTGTTATTGCTTATTTTAAAACAACATCACAGGTTAATACTTTATGGATTGTTTATAACAGAAATAATAAGTTGTATTGCCGATCAAAATCGTTGGCAGGCCTGGGAATATCAATACCTGTTTATGTTGTTGCTGTACCTTTTAAATAAAAGTAATTATCAAAAAATTATTACCGGAATAGCATTCATTATGGCAGCCAGTTATTTTTACAGCGGCCTTGGAAAAATGAATGAGAGTTTTTTGATAACAATTTGGGACGAGATGTTTTTAAAAAAAATAATGCACTTGAATGCCGCATCCATTCAACAAAGTTGTATTCATTATGTTGGTTATTTTACTGCATTAATTGAATGCTTACTGGCTGTTTTGTTATTTTTTAAACCTACTCAAAAAGTTGCATCAGTACTTTTAATAATCATGCATCTGCTGATATTGTTTTTGCTTGGCCCTTTTGGTTTAAGTTTTAATAAGGTGGTATGGCCTTGGAACCTGATGATGATTGGAATGCTTTATTTTATTTTTATAAAAAATAAATTTGCAGCATTAAACAGCAAGGTTTTATTGCAAGGATGGAGTAAACTCGTTTTGATATTTTGGGGTATTGCACCTGCTTTAAATTATGTACAATTGTGGGACAATAATTTTTCATGCAGGTTTTATTCAGGTAATACCCCTCAAATGATAATTTGTTTTAACAATAGCATTATAGAAAGCCAACTAAAACCATATGTAAGTAAACGCAACCAGTATGCTTTATGTAATAACAAACAGTTAATAAATATACAAGCATGGGCTATGAAAGAAATGCAAGTGCCGGCTTACCCCGAAATAAGCATGTATAAAAAAATAAAAAATTACCTGATAAAAAACAAAGAGTTAACCAACGCAGTATTTATTTTTTATTTGCCGGCAGATGAAAACAGTAAATTAAGAGTGTTGGAAGTACCCTGATTTTTTCAATAGTTTAAGGTTTTAGTTTCATAAAAGTGTAAATGCTTTTAGCTGCGTTCGCAGAGGCATTTCCTCCCTGGCTTAATAAGTTTTTTAATGCAGCATAATCATTTTGCAGTTGCATTTGTTTGGCAGGGTTATTTAATATTTCATCCAATTCCTTACTAATATTTTCAAGGGTCAATTTATCCTGAATCAATTCTTTTACTACCTCCTTATCCATAATCAAATTTACCAGGCAGATGTATTTTATTTTTATCAGGCGCTTGGCTATCTGGTACGAAATTGTGCTGCCTTTATAACAGACCACTTCGGGTACATTAAATAAGGCCGCTTCAAGTGTAGCTGTTCCGCTGGTTACCAGAGCGGCTTTGGCTTCGCTTAACAATTGATAGGTTTCGTTTACTACGGTTGATACATTGATATAAGGGGCAAGCATCGTATCATAAAATGCCTTTTCAATACCGGGTGCCTTGGCTACTATAAAATGATAGTCCGGAAATTTTTCGGCAACCTTTAACATAATCGGGAGCTTTGATGTGATTTCCTGTTTGCGGCTGCCGGGTAAAATTGCAATTACTTTTTTGCCGGCAAATAAAGGACTGCCTGCATTAAAATTACTGATAACCTCTACCAGTGGATGTCCCACATATTCCACTTCGTAACTCCATTTTTTATAAAATGCTTTTTCAAAAGGGAGAATCACCAACATTTTATCAACCGTTTTTTTGATGTCTCTTACCCTGTTTTCTTTCCAGGCCCATACCTGTGGAGAGATATAATATATAACCGGGATGCCTGCTTGTTTAGCCCATTTGGCAATCCGTAAATTAAATCCGGGATAGTCGATGAGGATGATGGCATCGGGTTTAAATTGTTGAATATCTTTTTTGCTGAAATTTATGTTTTTAAAAATAGTGCCAATATTTTTAATTACTTCTACAAAACCCATAAAAGCTAATTCGCTGTAATGCTTTACCAGCATAGCTCCTGCAGCTTCCATTTTTTCGCCACCCCAGCAGCGAAAACTGGCTGTATCATCTAATTGCTTTATGGCCGTAATTAAATTACTGCCGTGCAAATCGCCACTTGCTTCACCCGCTATGATGTAATACTTCATAATAGAAAATTATGTTGCAATTTATGGCAATTACCAAAGTTGTTATTTGATATTTTTTAAAAAAAATGGGCTGCTGAATTTCAGCAGCCCATGCTCTTAATACTTATGTTGGGTACAAATTATTTTTATGATTTAATTTCCTTTTTTTTCTGGTTGATTGCCCTGCGTATGCTTTCTGCCCATTTTTCTTTGTTGCTTAAAAGCTTTCATTTTTGCTCTTTGATCTGCTGATAACATGCCATGCATCTGTTGTTTTTGAGCCGTTTTCATTTCTTTCATCTGTGCCTTTTTTTCATCATCACTTAAAGCACTGTTATTTTTAATCGCTTCTCTCTTGCTTTTATTGGCATCCTTCATCTCTTTAAATTTGGCTTTTTGATCTTCACTTAGATTAAGCGATTTCATCATTTCTTTATTTGCATGCTTGTCTTTATGATGTTTGCTACCGGCATTTGTATTACTGGCTGCTGGTTTACTTAATGCTGTTTCGGTGGTTTGTGCTATGCCTGTTAGGCTAATCATGCTGATCGTTAGCAATACAAAAATTTTTTTCATACTAATTGTTTTTACTGTTGAATAATCAAGTTCATTTATATTTATAGTATTGACGGGTTGTTTTAATGAAAGTTAAAAACGGATTTTAATTTTAATGTTAAAGAAAAATTAATAAAATTCATTTATACAGTGTTATGAAAAAAAACAAAACTATTTTTTTGCTGTTTGTATTTTTTACAACACCTGTATTCATATCAGCACAAATATTTGGCGGTAATGCTGCAGATTTAAAATGGCAACAGGTAAACAATAAGTATTCACGTGTTATATTTCCAAAAGGGTTAGATAGCCAGGCACAGCGGATCAGCAATGTTATAAATTTACTTAACAATAGTACCAATAACAGTATTGGCAATTCGTTCCGAAAATGGAATGTTGTTTTACAAAACCAAACCATTATACCTAATGCATTTGTAAGGCTGGCGCCAGTTGTAAGCGAATTGTATCTTACACCCGATCAAAATAATTTTTCGAATGGCAGCATCCGTTGGGATGATAATTTAATCATTCACGAACAAAGGCACATGCAGCAATTTGCCAATTTTAATAACGGCCTTACTAAAGTGTTTTCTTTTTTTTTAGGACAGGAGGGGCAGTTGTTAGCAAATGGAATAACCATTCCTGATTATTTTTTTGAAGGCGATGCAGTATGGCAAGAAACATTGGTTTCAAAACAAGGAAGGGGCAGGATGCCTTCGTTTTATAATGGCATTAAATCACTGATGCTGGAAAACAAAAACTACTCCTGGATGAAATTGCGTAGTGGTTCTTTACAGCATTATACACCCACTCACTACGAACTCGGTTACCAGTTGATTGCTTACGGATATGAAAAATATGGTACCGATTTTTGGAAAAGGGTTACAACAGATGCAGTAAATTTTAAAGGTTTTTTTTATTCTTTTAATCATGCCATTGAAAGGTATGCTGGAAAATCTTATAAGGATTTCAGGAATGATGCCCTGAATTATTTTAAACAACAAACGCTTCAAAATATAAATAAGGAGCAGCAGGAAAATTTTATCAGCCCAGCAAATAAAAACAATGTAACTGATTATTTATTTCCAGCTTTTGTTAGTAATGATACCTTACTTGTAACCAAAAAATCGTATAAAGAAATCAATTCTTTTTACTTCATCATTAATGGAAAAGAAGAAAAATTAAGGGTGAAGGATTATGTAATTGACGATTACTTTTCGTATCGGAATGGAAAGATTGCGTATGCTGCTTATCAATCGGACCCACGCTGGGGAAACCGTAACTACAGTGTGTTACAGCTATTGGATATTTATAGTAATGAACAGCGTCAACTAAGTTTTAAATCAAAATATTTTTCTCCCGATATTAATGATGCCGGTACAGAAGTAATTGCGGTAAATGTAAATCCGGATGGCAGCAACCAGTTGCATAGATTGAATGCCAATACAGGAGAATTAATTTATGCAGTGCCGAATCCAGCAAATTATTTCATTACCCAAACAAAATATATCGATCCGCAATTTGTTGTTTCAGCAGTGCGTAATCCAAAAGGTGAAATGGCTTTGGTAAAAATAAAATTGGATGATGGAACAGTGGAGATACTTACTGATTTTTCTTACAATGTAATTGGGTATCCGGTTGTAAAAAATAGAAAAGTTTTTTTTAGCAGGATGGATAATAATAAAAATACAATTACAGCCGATAGGATTTTTGCTGTTGATTTAGAAAGTAAAAAACTTTACCGGATTACTAATAACAGCAATGGTGTTTATCAACCTTGTATAAATGAAAATGCTGCAATGGTATATACTGCTTTTACTGCCGAAGGTAACAGGTTGGTAAAGCAATCTATTGCTGATTTTAATTGGAAAAACAATGCAGTTAATGTAGAGAATACTATCAATGATATTGCTGCTGCAACCGCCTTAAAAAATAAAGGCTCAAATGTATTGTATCAATTGGTTGATTCAATACAACCTGTTACTGCTTATAAAAAATCATTTCAATTATTTAATTTTCACAGTGCCCGACCCTTTGCTTCCGACCCTGAATTTGGTTACACATTTTACAGCGATAATATTTTAAATAGTTTCAGTAACAATATCAGTTATACTTACAATCGTAATGAAGGTAGCCATGGTATTGGGTATAACGCCATTTTTGCCGGATGGTTTCCTTATTTAAGTTTGGGAGCAGAGTATATTAATAACAGAAATATTGATACCGCATTGGGTAAAGG
>JANPAP010000072.1:0-1613 GCA_031429975.1 Chitinophagaceae bacterium | reverse complement strand
AATAAATATACCCGGCAATTGATTGATGCCATTACTGGAAAAGCATTGCAAAAAAAATAATTTTATTTAGTAACCTGCCAGACAAAAAATTACCAGCCATTTAGTTTGTTGAACGTTATTTTTTAATTAACAGAAATGGGGCTTATTGGATTTAGCTTTTATTATCCTACATTTGCTCTCTTTCAAATCATGCCGTAACATGATAAGCGCCTGAAAAGGCTTCCTATCTCTGTAATAAATACAGTACGTCGCATGTGATTATCAACCAAAAAATTTTTTGATACACATGAAATTAAGCCAGTTTAGATTCGACCTTCCACTTAATCTGATTGCCCAAAATCCAACCAAGAAAAGAGAAGACAGCCGCATGATGGTGGTGCACCGCAAAACCGGAAAAATTGAGGACAAACATTTCCGGGACATTATTGATTATTTTGATGACAAGGATGTAATGGTGGTAAACAATACCAAGGTTTTTCCTGCACGTATGTATGGCCGCAAAGAAAAAACCGGTGCAAAAATTGAAGTGTTTTTATTAAGAGAATTAAATAAATCCAACCGCCTTTGGGATGTAATTGTTGATCCTGCACGTAAAATTAGGGTAGGTAATAAATTATACTTTGGAGAGAATGACGAACTGGTTGCAGATGTAATTGACAACACTACCAGCCGTGGACGAACCATTCGTTTTTTATGGGAAGGCACTGAAGAATCTTTCAGAGTGATGTTGGATTTTATGGGAGAAACTCCTTTGCCAAAATACATCAAGCGCAAGCCGGATGAAGAAGATAAAGAGCGTTATCAAACCGTATATGCAAAACATGAAGGCGCTGTAGCAGCACCTACTGCAGGATTGCACTTTAGTAAAGAGCTTATTAAAAAACTCGAAATTAAAGGGATTCGTTTTGCAGAAGCAACCTTGCATACCGGCCTGGGTACTTTCCGCCCTATTGAAGTTGAAGATTTAAGCAAACATAAAATGGATGCTGAATATTATGCCATCAACGAAACAGCTTGCGGTATTGTAAATAAAGCAAAAGCAGATGGTAAAAGAATTTGCGCCATTGGTACTACCACCAACAGGGCAATGGAAAGCTCCTTTACTGCTCAAAAATTATTAAAACCTTCTGAGGGATGGACGAATATGTTTATTCACCCGCCTTATAATTTTTCAATTGCTGATTCAATGGTAACCAATTTTCATTTACCAAAAACCAGCCTGTTAATTATGACTTGTGCTTTTGGTGGATACGAATTAATTATGGAAGCCTACAAAAAAGCCATCAAGGATAAGTACCGTTTCTTTAGTTACGGCGATGCTTTGATTGTGTTGTAAAATTGCAAGGATGATCTAAAATATTAAACTCCTCTTATTGAGGAGTTTTTTTATGGATTTTATTTTCATCCATAAATAAAATGATAAATATTGTGAGAAGGAAATTGCTTACACAATAAATAGAAAATGGAAAAAATCAAGGGCTGAGATAGAAATCTCGGCCCGTTTTAAATCCAATATCCTATGAAAAACCACTTATTAAACGTAGTGGCTATAGTATTATTGCGTAGGATAAATACTTTTTTTATCAGTCTAACCCGAATAATCCTTTATTTAA
>JANPAP010000071.1:0-4853 GCA_031429975.1 Chitinophagaceae bacterium | reverse complement strand
GCATGTTGGGCTTAACCTTTAATGACAAAGCCGATTACGAAAAATTTCAGGAAGACGACAATATTGATATAAACGGCCTTACCGAATTTACACCCGGCAAACCATTAACCATTGTATTAAATCATAAATACGGTACTGTAGATAATATTACAGTTAACCATACTTACAATGAGCAACAAATTGAATGGTTTAAAGCCGGCGCTGCTTTAAATATTATCCGCAGAGATTTTGCGGCAACGCAATAAAAGCTCATCAATATTTTATTCAGAGTTAACAACTTTTAAAAAGTTGTTAACTCTTTTTTGTGCCAACCATTTTCCAGCATTATTGAAACAATAAAAGCGAAACAAAAATGTCGGCTCGCTTTTTTTATTATTTTTTATCCCTTTTCAGAGTTGACATCTTTTTAAAAAGATGTCAACTCTTTTTTTGGGCCAACCATTTTCCAGCATTGTTGAAACAAAAAAAGCAAAACATATTTGTTTCGCTTTTTTTAATACTTTTTATTCGAATAAATAGTTATCGCAAATCAACCACTTCGGCTCCGGGAAACTTCTTGCTGTCAAACACAAACTGGGCATCCGTTACAGCACCTGTAGTATTTAAATTATTAACCGAATATGTATATTTATTTCCGGCTTTCTCAAACAACTTTGTGCTGTTAATTGTGTTGGTTGCTTTATCGATATACAATAAAACTTTAAAAAACGGCTTTGTTTTATCAATAGGTGTAAGTTCAATTTCCTGCAGCGTTTTTCCTTTTACTTTCTTTTCATCATTCAGTTTGTATAAAAAATCCTTGTCGTAAAAATTTGTAAATAATTTTTGAGGAGTTAATGTATTTACTGTAGGATCCAATTTGGTAATGGTTACTTCATTACTCGATTTATCATAGGAAGAAACATTATTACCATCACAAAATATTTCCTGGCCGGTAATACTGATTCTGTATTTACTCCCCTTCATATAAACCATTCCACTTTTATTACCCATTGATTTACCTGCAGCATTTTCAATTGAGAGGGAAAATTTTGCCTGAACTGATTTAAACGTTTTGAATTTGGCACTAACTGCATCCAGAATTTTCTTGGCATCAGGATCACTATTGCCCATACCTTTTGGTTGTGCAAAACTGATAACTGACCAACATAGCATTAAAAAAAGATAAGTAATATTTTTTTTCATTTGAATTGTCTTTGATTTTTTATTCGCTGTAAAGCGGCGCAAAGATAAGTGATTCGACAATTTTAATACTAATAGGTTTAATATAGGGCATTTAAGAAACTGTTAATATCCATCTATGTTCTATTAAAATAATGTTGGATTAAAATAAATTTTAAAAGCATTCGGTACATTGCAGCCACTTCAACAACCATTTCAACTTTTCTATTGATTCGATTTTTTACTTAATCAGTTAATGCAATTAATCAATGGGAAAAAATACATCGCTTTCGCAAAGGATCGATCATGCGCCATCGCCAATGAGCCAATTTTTATGGTGGCTTTCTACTGCCGAAAAAGAAATAATACAGGATGCTGTTGTTGATCGTAACCGTTATAAAATTATTGGCATGACGGTTTTGGCAACCTGGACTTTTGCAACCCTTGCCTGGACTTATTTTTTTGTAACAGTAACCGCAAATAGCTGGATGGCTTTACCATTGGGATTTTTTATGGGGTTCATTATTCTTACCATCGACCGGGCATTGATAAAAGGCATCAATAAACAAAATAAAAACAGGTTGCTACCACTTTTTTTCAGGAGTTTGTTGGCAATAACTATTGGAACTTTTATGGCCCAACCTGCATTATTGTACATGTTTAAAAAAGAAATCAAATTGCAATCGGTTACGGATAATGAAAAAAAACAATTAACCAATCGACTCTTACTGGATTCAATGCATGCAAATCAAAAAGCAGCTTTCAGCAATCAACAACAAAATTTACAAAAACAATTGAATGAAAAATATGCAGCTGTTGCTGCTGCCAGAGAAAACTTTTTATCGGAAACCGATGGCAGTGGTGGAACTGGTAAAGTAGGCATTAAAGATATTGCCATTGCTAAAAGAAATGAATACTTAAAATTGGATGATGAATTCCAACAATTAAAAGTTTCGCTTCAGCCAAAAATTGAATTGACAGAAAAAGAAATAAAAAATATCGACAGCAATTTGGCAAAGCAACAACAGGTTTATGCTAACAATTTTAATGACGGTTTTTTAACACAAATTGAAGCCCTAAATAATTTAATAAAACAAAACAGCGCTTTACAAACCAGGTATTATTTACTGGTTGCCATTTTATTGCTGATTGAACTGATGCCCGTTATTGCAAAATCATTATTACCCAGCGGAACCTACGATGAGAAAGTAATGTTAAGAGAAACTCTTGAAAAAGAAATGGCCAATAATAATATTTTAAGAGAAAAAGAACTGAAAGAAACTTACAATACCAGTGCATTACAAAATGACAAAGAAACCATCACCGCTTTTTTTACCCTTACAAAATCTGACCGGGATGATATAATAAAATCATTCAGCAAAAACTGGAAAGAGCAGCAGCATCAAAGCTTTGACGGCCTTTTGGAAAAAATGAAAAAAGAATTATTAACCAAGCTGGAGAACTAATTCAAAAGTAAAAAGGCAAAAAGGCAAAGGGCAATTGTCAATAAGCAAAATAAGCGTTAACCTCATTTAACGCTATTACTTTTGACTTTTGACTTTTGACTTTTGACTTTTCAAGGCCCTCCACAATCAAACTCCCTCTAAATCATTTCGCTTTGCAATAATGGATTTAAACTAAGTGATTTTCTTTCTGAAAATTCTTTGGCTGCTTTTACAAATCCAACAAAAATCGGTTGTGGACTTTCTACGGTGCTTTTTAATTCGGGGTGAAATTGAACGCCAACAAAAAATGGATGATCTTTTAATTCGATAATTTCTACCAATCCAATATCTGGATTTTTACCACTTGCCATCATACCGGCATTTTCAAAATCATTGAGATATTTATTATTAAATTCCCAACGATGGCGATGCCTTTCTTCAATGCGGCAGGTTCCATAAATTTGATGGGCAAGACTGTTTTCTTTTATTTCGCAAGGGTAACTTCCCAACCGCATGGTACCACCTTTGGCGGTTACCTTTTTTTGCTCTTCCATTAAATCAATTACAGGATTCTGTGTTGTTTCATCCATTTCGGTTGAATGAGCATCTTTTAAACCCAGCACATTTCTTGCAAATTCAATTGCTGCCATTTGCATACCCAAACAAATTCCAAAAAAAGGCAAGTTATTTTCTCTGGCAAATTTTACCGCCGTAATTTTTCCTTCAACACCTCTTAAACCAAAGCCAGGAGCCACTAACAAGCCATCCAGATTGCCCAGTTTTTCAGACACATTATCAGGCGTAATAAATTCACTGTGCACATTTACAATCTGCACTTTACATTCATTCATGGCGCCTGCATGTACAAAAGATTCTAAAATTGATTTGTAGGCATCTTGCAATTCAATGTATTTACCAATAAGTCCGATATTAATTTTAGTTCCCGGATTTTTTAATTTATCTAAAAAATCTTTCCATTTTATCAGTTGTGGAGCAGCATACCCATTAATGTGCAACTTTTTTAAAACAATTAAATCCAATCCTTCCTGCAACATTTTTAAGGGTACTTCATAAATCGAATTGGCATCCATTGCTTCAATTACCGAATCAATTTTTACATTACAAAACAGGGCAATTTTATTTCGTAAATCCGTATTTAACGGGCGTTCCGTTCTGCAAACAATAATGTCTGGATGCAATCCATTTTCATTCATCAATTTTACGCTATGCTGTGTGGGCTTGGTTTTTAACTCCTTTGCTGCTTTTAAATAAGGAATCAATGTAAGGTGTACCACCAGGCAATCTTCTTTTTCCATTTCCCATTGTAACTGCCTTACTGCCTCTACAAAAGGTAAACTTTCAATATCACCGATAGTGCCTCCAATTTCTGTAATCACAATATCGTACAAACCGGTATTGCCTAATAATTGAATTCTTCTTTTTATTTCATCGGTAATATGCGGCACCACCTGTACCGTTTTGCCCAGATAGGCCCCTTCTCTTTCTTTATTAATAACTGTTTGGTAAATACGGCCGGTGGTTACATTATTTGCCTGCGATGTGTGAATATTTAAAAACCTTTCGTAATGTCCGAGGTCAAGGTCAGTTTCTGCTCCATCTTCGGTAACATAACATTCTCCATGCTCGTAAGGATTTAAAGTTCCGGGGTCGATATTTATGTAAGGATCAAATTTTTGAATCGTTACTTTCAAGCCTCTCGATTGTAATAATTTAGCCAGAGAGGCCGCAATAATTCCCTTTCCCAATGATGATGTAACGCCGCCGGTTACAAAAATATATTTTGTCATGATGCAGATTTGTACAAATACTGTAATTCAAAAAAAAGTCATAAAAAAAAATATATCCAAGTGCTGGAGATAATACTTTGATTTTGACCAAATTATCTTTAAGTGTAATCATTACTCATACCTAAGCCCAACAGATTCAGTTCCACCACCTGGGCCTTGAAATGCGGCACCAGTTGCCCAACATGTATCAGGTAATGCGTAATAAGTATGAGTAGCACCATACATATAAGCAACAAAAGTTCCATTTGCTGCAATATCATTTGTATAGTAGCCTACTACACCTAATTGTGGATTAGTATAAACTCCTTTGTTATGAAAACAAGGCTGCACCATTGTCTGTGTAGCTGTTTTCATTGTAGTTCCTGAGGGAAATACTGCTAAGAAATCATCTTCAACTAATCCATAATCCCCAAGTGCTGAATTCCAAAGAGTGCATTGC
>JANPAP010000070.1:0-2772 GCA_031429975.1 Chitinophagaceae bacterium | reverse complement strand
TTTAAAGGAATAGTCACTTCTTAGTTGTTCCAATTCGGTGTATAGTTTTAAAGTGTCTATATCTTTTGAAAAAAGTACCACGTTTTCTTTACTGCTATCCAGCACATTGCGAATGAGTTTGGCAAATTTATTCAGATAGCGTGTGGCATTGTATTTATCATTACTTTGAATAAAGGCATCTATACTGTTGATACAGTTGAATATAAAGTGGGGGTTCATCTGAGCCTTTAGGGCAGCCATTTCTGTTTCGGCTATCTTTTGCCTGGATAGAGAATTGTGTTGTATGGTTTTTATGCGTAACCTTACGGCAAATCCAGTTAATAAGATTACACTAAGTAATGCCAATAATCTAAACCACCAGGTGCCATACCAAGGCGGAACAATCATAATGGTAATGGCCTTTGAAGTTTTGCTCCAGATTAAGCTAGCATTAGCACAACGGATATAAAAACTATAATGCCCAGTTTTTAATTGAGAGTAGTTGTCAAAATTTTTTGATCCTATGTTTACCCATCCGGTATCCACTCCTGTAAGTTTATATTCATAAGTCACATTTTCAGTTTGAGAAAAAATGGGTGCCTGAAATTCAAAACTTACAAAATTTTTGTTATGGGGCAATGTAATCAAATGCAGATATGGTGTTGCCGTATCAGAAACATATTCCACATTCATTATTTTAATATTCGTTAAAAGTGGAGGAGGGGGTGTTATGTAAAGTTCTTTTACCGGCATTATTTTTATATGGTTAAGTCCGTTGATACCACCAAACCAAATTTCATTTTTATTTGTTTTATGTACTGCAGCAGTATTATATTCCATTCCCTGCAGCCCATTTTCTTCTTTGTATTTATGGCATATGCCGGTTATAGGGTTGATGGAACATATGCCTGCATTAGAACTGGCCCATACCATGCCGTTATTATCTGTTTCTACAGCATAAATATAGTTGTTAGGCAGTCCATCGTTAATATTCCATATCTTTTTTATTGACATTGTAGCACTATCAACTTGTATAATACCATTTGTGGTAGCTATCCATACATTGCCATTGCTAAAACAAAAATGACGGCAATCATTTGATATTTTAGTAAACTGGGGAAAGAAAGTAAAAAAGCCAGATAGGTAATTGTATTTTACAAATCCCTGTGCTTCCGTGCCCATATAAATATCTCCCTGCTCCATTTCTTTCATATATCTTATTCTCAATTTTAGGGAGTCTAAAATATGCTGCACATCTTTTGGCAATTCAAATTGCTTGCTTAACAAATTGAAAAGCCTGAAAGATCCACGGTAACCTCCTGTAAGCAGTTTATTTTCAAGTTTCAGTTTTGCTACTACGGTGAGTTCGATAGTTTGTTCGTCTTGTACATTATGAAATAAAGTGAATTTGCTGTTTTGTTTATTGAAGTTATAAAGCCCTCCCCAGGTGGCAAGCCAGAGTGTATTGTTAACTCCAGATGCAATAGTGTAAATATTTTTTGCGGCCGGGTTTTTATTCAATTCCTGCGGCAGGTAATAATTCCAAATGGATTTTTCCTCATTGAAATGTATAAGTCCATTTACCATGGTACCCATATAAAAATCATCTCCATTGTTAGAGAATATACTTAAAATCATATTGTCATTTACTTTGTTGTTTTTATTAAAAAAGCCAGCACGCCAAAGGCCAAATTGCGGCTTGGCAGCATCATACTTTGATATACCGCCACCACTAGTACCAATCCATATTATTTTTTGGCTGCTCGTAAAAAAGCTGAGGATGAATTGCCGCTGCAAGGCATTTTCATTTTGATAAGCAGAAGCATTCTCAAATGTTTTTGCAGAAAGGTTCACTTTTATAAGCCCATCACTGCGACTGCCTATCCATATAGTATTACTGTCGCTTTGGTGTAGTAGCCTTGCATCTGTTAAATATTTTTTACCAGTAAATTCATTTTCAAATAGTGTAACATTATCCAGGCTATCATTTCTCTTTGATAGTATTTGAATAGTGCCTTTATTTGTAATCAACCAAATTCTGTTTTTAACCACTTGCATATCTGCAATGCCCACAGCCGGGTGTTGTAAAAATAATTTTGTATCAATAGCTTCAAAATAGCCACCTGTGGCTGCCCGGTAAATTCCCGATTCAGAACAAGCCCATAGTTGCCCATTATCTTCCCATGACAGGGATATTATATTGGGTCTAGCGCCATTCCAATTAAACGAAATCATTTTTTGTAGCGACTTGCTATAACAAAAAAGCCCTTTGTTTCGGGTAAGTACCCAAATATTATTGGCATTGTCTTTTACAACTTTAATGACCCATATGTTTTCTGGTAAATTGAAACCCTTACATACCGCTCCGGGTTTTAAAAAGCGATTGGTAAAACAGTCATACATTATAAATTCATAAGTAGTGCCTACCCAAAGCCAATTGCTGTCTGCACACAATGCCGTTATCATTTTTGAAAAGCCTGTTGCTTCCTCTGATGTTTTAGCACTGTCAGCTTTTTTGCCCCTTATTTGAATAAAGTTTTTACCATCAAACCTGTTCAGGCCATCTTGGGTGCCAAACCACATAAAACCATCCTCCGTTTCTGCAATACTATATATACTATTTTGAGAGAGCCCTTGTGCTGATGTGAATGATTGAAATGATAAAGTTTGTGAATACACTGAATGGCTGAAAATAAATACAGCACAACATAGCATAATAAAATAAGATAGTAGCTGCTTCATTTTTCTGTTTAGTAAAAAACTGTACAGTATCATTTGCGTACTGAAATATCA
>JANPAP010000069.1:0-2036 GCA_031429975.1 Chitinophagaceae bacterium | reverse complement strand
ATAAAATATTAAAAACTTACCTTTACCTGGCAAAATAATCAGTATGGAAATAAAAGCAGGTTCCTTATTATCCAATATCAACAGCCCCGCCGATTTAAAAAAACTTAGCAAAGAGCAAATGCACCAGGTTTGCGATGAATTACGTCAATATATTATTGATGTGGTAAGTGTGCATGGTGGGCATTTTGGCGCTAGTCTTGGTGTGGTTGAATTAAGTGTGGCGCTGCATTATGTGTACAATACACCTTACGATCAATTGGTATGGGATGTTGGCCACCAGGCATATGGGCATAAAATATTAACCGGCCGCCGGGATATTTTTCCAACAAACAGAAAATACAATGGGTTGAGTGGTTTTCCTAAACGAAGCGAAAGCGAATATGATACTTTTGGTGTGGGGCATTCTTCTACATCTATCAGTGCTGCATTGGGTATGGCAATGGCTGCTAAATATAAAGGCGAAACTGATCGCAAAAGTGTGGCCATTATTGGCGATGGTGCTATGACAGCCGGGCTTGCTTTTGAAGCGATGAACCATGCCGGCGTAGCCGATAGCGATATGCTGGTTATTTTAAACGACAACTGTATGAGCATCGATCCTAATGTAGGGGCACTCAAAGAATATTTAACCGATATCAGCACATCGCCAACTTATAATAAATTAAAGGATGAAGTGTGGAATATGCTGGGCAAATTGCCCGCCGGTAAAAACCTCAGCCGTAAAATGGCGCATAAAATAACCGAAGGCGTTAAAGGAATTGTTTCTGCAAAATCGAATCTTTTTGAGGCACTTAAAATGCGGTATTTTGGTCCGATCGACGGACATAATATCAGCAAGCTGATTGATACTTTGCAGGACTTAAAAAATATACCCGGCCCTAAATTATTACACATCATAACAGTAAAAGGTAAGGGGTATCAACTGGCCGAAAAAGACCAAACGCTTTGGCATGCACCCGGACTATTTGATAAAATTACAGGCGAAATAAAAAAGAAAACTTTTGATATTCCACAGCCTCCAAAATATCAGGATGTTTTTGGGCACAGCATTATTGAGCTGGCGGAACAGAATGATAAAATTATGGCCGTTACGCCAGCAATGCCCAGTGGCTCTTCACTAAAATACATGATGGAAAAAATGCCCAACCGTGCATTTGATGTGGGTATTTGTGAGCAGCATGCAGTAACCGTAAGCGCTGGCCTTGCAACGCAGGGCATGAGGGTGTTTTGCAATATTTATTCGTCGTTTATGCAACGGGCTTACGATATGGTGATACATGATGTGGCGATACAAAACCTGCCGGTTATTTTTTGTTTAGACAGGGCAGGATTGGTAGGAGAAGATGGCCCAACACATCATGGCTGTTATGATATTGCCTTTATGCGATGTATTCCAAATATGATTGTTAGTGCACCCATGAATGAAAGAGAATTGCGAAACCTGATGTATACAGCTCAATTGGAAACCACTACCAGCCCAATTGTTATTCGTTATCCCAGAGGCGAAGGCGTGATGCCGGAATGGAAATTTCCTTTCGAAAAAATTGAAATCGGTAAAGGCAGAAAATTAAAAGATGGAGAAGGCGTTGCCATTCTTTCATTTGGTCATCCCGGAAATTTTGCGGCTACTGCTATCCGTGATGTAAAGGTTGAAGGCATTAATCCGGCACATTACGACATGCGTTTTGTAAAGCCTATTGACGAGGTTTTACTGCATGAAGTGTTTAGTAAATTCAAAAAAATTATTACAATTGAAGATGGAACCATTGTTGGTGGTTTTGGCTCGGCTGTGTTAGAATTTATGAATGCCCATGGCTACAAAGCCGATGTGAAAATTATGGGAATTCCCGATAGATTGGTAGAGCACGGAACCCCTAAACAATTGTATAACGAAATTGGTTTGGATGCCGAAGCCATTTCAAATACCTTGAGGGAAATGATGAAAGAAACCGTAACTGTTAGCTCCAGTTTTCAGTAAAAGGAAGGAGTTGAGAATTGAGAATTGAGAATTGAGAATTGAGAATTGAGAATTGAGA
>JANPAP010000068.1:0-5690 GCA_031429975.1 Chitinophagaceae bacterium | reverse complement strand
ATTGGCAATGGTCAATAGGCAATTGGCAATGGTCAATAGGCAATTGGCAATGGTCAATAGGCAATAGTCAATAGTTAATAGTCAATGGTCAGTTATTATTTTTACAAATCACCAAATCACCAAATCATCAAATCTCCAAATCTCCAAATCATCAAATCTCCAAATCTCCAAATTTCCAAATCTCCAAATCATCAAATCTCCAAATCATCAAATCACCAAATCTCAATATCATCAATCCTTATAAATACTGATAATACTGCTGCCATCACTGCTTTTGGCTGCCCGATACATTCCGGCACTATTAAATTGCATCGAAATATTTCCGGCAGCATCAACACCAATCATGCCGCCTTCTCCTTCCAGAAGTTTTAATTTATTTTGCACCACTTCATGCATGGCTTCTTCCAAACTTAGGTTTTTATATTCCATTAAACAACTTACATCGTAGGCTGCAACTGCCCTGATAAACATTTCGCCATGACCTGTGCAACTGATGGCGCAGGTTTTATTATTTGCATAAGTGCCGGCACCAATCAATGGGCTATCACCAATACGTCCGTATTTTTTATTGGTCATGCCGCCGGTGCTGGTGGCTGCTGCAATATTGCCATTTGTATCGCAGGCAACAGCGCCTACTGTACCAAACTTTTTATCCCTCATCAACTCTTCCAATTGTTGATGTGTATGATCTAAAGAATAATTATCACTGTCCCTGATCTGCTTCCATTGATCATACCGGAATTGCGAAAAGAAATATTCATCGGGCTCTAATTTAATGCCTTGTTTGATTGCAAAATCATTAGCACCCTTGCCACTTAAAAATACATGATTACTGTTTCGCATCACTTCCATCGAAAGTTCAATGGGGTTGCGTACATTTCTAATACCCGCCACAGCACCTGCTGCAAGATCTTTACCATCCATGATGGCTGCATCCATTTCCTGTACACCTTTTTTTGTAAATACTGATCCTCTACCTGCATTAAACAGCATGTTATCTTCTAAAATTACAATGGCGGCTTTTACTGCATTGGCCGATGAACCACCTTCTTCTAAAACCGCATAACCAGCTTCCATTGCTTCTTCAAGCCCCTGTTGGTAGGCCTTTTCAAGATCCGGAGTCATGTCTTGTTTTAAAATTGTACCGGCACCACCATGTATTGCTATTGAAATTTTTTGCATTTGCAGCTGTTTTTATTTGTGCCGAAATTAGCCAATTATGCACACAATAATTTCGAGATTTTTAGTAATAATGTTGAAATAATTCAAGTGATTTTTATGCTTTGTTCGAAAACAACTAAACCCAAATTAAAGTAGTTATTTTATCGACAATCATTTTTTCTGTTATCTGTTGCATGCAGGCATGATCGCCACGGTAACAGGGTTTGTTACCAAATACAGAACAGGGGCGGCAAGAAATATCAATTGATACAATATTATTTTGTGAAAGCCCCCAGCCATAAAATCCTGCAAATGGGTGAGTAGCTCCCCAAATACTTACCACCGGTATGCCAAATAATGCAGCCAGGTGCATGTTAGCAGAATCCATACTCAGCATCATTTTTATATTGCTGATGATGGCCAGCTCATCTTGCAAAGAAAATTTACCTGCCATGTTATGGACGTTTGAAATTTCAATTTCCCATTGCTGTAGTTGTTTAGATTCGTTTCCTTTTGCTCCAAATAAAAAAATTGAATAACCAAGTTTTGCCAGCTCGTAAACAACTGTTTTCATTTTTTCAATCGGATACATTTTTGCAAAATGTTGAGCAAATGGAGCAACGCCAATAATTTTATTTTGTGTAGCGAATAACTGTTGAGCCGCAACTGGTATGGGTTGTATTGCATAAACAGATTGAAATGTATTCAAATTAATATTGATTCCTAACTTATTAAAAACAGCCGCATATCTTTCAAACGAAGTAGGTAATTGCTTGAGCGACTTGTTTTCTTTTTGAGTAAGTGCTTTTTTTTCTGCCCTGCCTTTATCAATACTGGCAATCGGGATTCCGGCAATTTTAAAAAAAGATTTTAATAATTGAGATCGTAAAACGCCATGCAGATCGGCAATTGCATTAAACTTAGATTGCTTTTTTAATTCTTTAAATAATTTGAAAATGCCGGTAGCTCCTTTGTGCTTTCCTTTTAAATCTGCTCCATAAAAATGGCATCTTTCCAGTCCCGTAAATAAGGGTGAAAAGAAACTATTGGATACAACCGTAATCTGTAACTGAGGATTTTGTTGCAGGGCATTTTTTATTACAGGTACTACCATGGCAACATCACCCATTGCAGAAAAACGGATAACTAATATATGCCCTGTTGATAACACTAATTAGATTGTTGTTGATATAAAATGGGGTTCAGCCCGGGATCATTGTACATTTTCATTTGTTTGTACACTTTCATAAATTTCCTGCCATCAGCAATATCTTTCAATAAATCGTCAATGGCTTTGGAAAGATCTTTTTGTTGCTCAATTAAAATATTCAGTTTGCTTTGGCAACTTTTTATATGTTCGTCAGAAGCATCTTTGCGGATTACTTCGGCATTCATGTGGTAGATTTTAAGTGCCAGAATAGACAAGCGATCGATAGCCCAGGCGGGGCTTTCGGTGTTTATGGTTGCTGTTACTGCAGGTACAATTTCTTTGTAAAGATTTAAAAAATAACTGTCGATATATTCAACCATATCCGTTCTTTCCTGATTGGATAGATCGATGCGTCTTTTTGTTGCAAGCGCTTCAACCGGATCAATCATTGGATTGCGGATAATATCTTCCAGATGCCATTGTACCGTATCGATCCAGTTTTTTGTATAAAGCAACTGCTCCAGTTGGCTGGATGAAAATGGATTTAGAATGGCTGCATCTACATCATCATACAAGTGATAATCTGTGATGCATTTAAAAAATACTTCGTTACAAATTGCACTAATCATCATTGAGAAAAAAAATTATTGTTTTACTTTTTGGTTAGCAACTGCAAGATAATACAAAGGAATTCCAATCAATGTAATTATCAATCCCGGCCAGGTAAATGCTGGCTTATAAATTATTAGCAGTGTACAAAAACTAATACCCATCAAAATGTAAATGGCAGGTAAAACCGGGTAGCCAAAAGCTTTGTAAGGCCTTTCGGCATCCGGTAATTTTTTTCTCAGAATAAAAATACCGGCAATGGTGAGTACGTAAAAAATTACAACAATAAATGAAACCATGTCCAGCAAATCGCCATACTTGCCACTTAAGCAAAGCGCTGCTGCCATTGCACATTGTATCCAAAGCGCCCATTCGGGAACGCTGTTTTTATTTAATGTTCCGGCTTGTTTAAAAAATAATTTATCGTTGGCCATGGTATAATAAACCCTTGCACCGGCCAGTATTAAACCATTGTTACAACCAAAGGTTGAGATCATAATCATGATGGCAATAATGATGGTGCCACTGCTGCCAAAGATGGCTTCGGAAGCGCTTAGTGCTACCCGATTGTCTTTTGCAAATGCCAGTTCATGCAGGGGTACTGTTGCCAGATACACCACATTGGTTAATAAATAAATAACCGTAACGATGATGGTTCCAAAAAACAAACTGAGGCCGATATTCCGTTTTGGATTTTTTATTTCGCCGGCAATAAAAGTAACATTGTTCCATGCATCGCTGCTAAAAATACTGCCTACCATTGCGCTGGCCATTGCTCCAAATGCCACTCCTGTTATCAGGGGTTCAAAATTAATGCTGCCATTGGTTTTTGTAAGACGCTGCATGTTCCAGGCATCGGCCCAATTGGCTGTCCAAACATCCCATTTAAATGCAATAAAGCCAGCAATGATCAAACCAAAAAGTGAAAGAATTTTTGTGGATGTAAAAATGGTTTGAATAATTTTTCCGGCTTGAATGCCTTTGGTATTGATGTAAGTTAAAAATACGATCAACACAATTGCAACTAATTGAGCGTAATGAATGGTAAGCCCTAAAACTTTAAAAGTATTTTCATCTTCCCATGCCAATGCCGGGAAAAAATAGCCGGCAAATTTTGCAAAGCCTACACCAACTGCTGCAATGGTTCCGGTTTGAATTACTGCAAAAAAACTCCAGCCATATAAAAAAGCAATGAGTGAATTGTATGACTCTTTAAGGTATACATACTGGCCACCAGCTTTTGGAAACATGGCGCTTAACTCTCCATAACTTAATGCTGCGGTTAACGTCATAAACCCAGTTATGAGCCAGGCTACCAGCAGCCAACCTGCACTGCCAATGTCTTTCAGCATATCGGCACTCACGATAAAGATGCCCGATCCAATCATGGAGCCGGCAACAATCATGGTTGCATCGAATAAACTGAGTGATGGAATAAATGCGGATTTTCCGGTTTCTGTAATTGGTAAGTTGCTGTGAGTTTGTTGAGGCATAAAAAAATCCCGTTTTAGTAACGGGGTTCAAGATAAATAAATTGAATGGAATTATCAGTTGCCTTTTTTGTTCATTTTATCGTTAAGGCCCTTTACAATTTCACTGGTAATATTTTTAGTGCTGTCTTTAAAAAATAAATAATCAAATCCACTGCTGGTGGCTAAAATATAATTGTATTGCTTTTCTTTATTATAATCATTTAAAAATATTTTTATTTTGGTTTGCATTTCTTCCATCATCCTGCTGCCTTTTTCAGCCAATTTTTGACCCTTGGCTTGTTTGGTAGCTTCTACCTGTTGTTGTTGTTGTAATAATTTATTTTGAAATTCTTCTGCTTCCCGTTGCGTAATGGCATTGCCTCTTTTCAGGAAATTATTTTTTGCTGCTTCCATTTCATGATAAGCATTTTCATATTCGTTGGCAATTTGCTTTTGTTCTGCCTCCAACTCTTTTTTTTGTTGTTTGATATAGGTAACATTATTGTTGATAGAATCTAACTCAACATAAGCAATTTGTTGTCCTGCTGCACAACTGTCTTTTCGGGCAATGGTATTGCATTGTGCAACATTTTTTTTATTTCCTGCAAAATGGAGATAGAATAAAACGGATACGGCAATTAATAAAACGATATTAAGAATAGTGGAAAATTGCTTCATGCACTTGATTTAAGTAAAGCGGCAAGATAAGGACAAACTTATAGTTATCCATAAACCAACAAGTGATTTTAGGAAAGGGTTAACAGCAATCCTTTTAAAAGAAGTAAAATCAGCCATGGTCTGTAGCATGCCTATTTAATATTATGGATGATGCATTGAAAGTTTACGCATCATAACATTGCTGATTACATCTGAGTAAGTGCCAAAAGCACTACTGATAGTGCCTTTTAGTTTGCCATCTTTTGATTCAACCGCATACACTACGTCTTCATCAGATGGGTTACTGTCGCCTTCAAAACGATATACTTCTGTAATTTCAAAATCGTTAGGGTTTAGGCAAATTTTATTTTCACTGCATTTTATGGAATCAAATGCCAGGTTAAAATCAATTTTATAACCCCGTGCTTTTAATCCGTTTAATGCTCCAACAACCGTATCGTAATTTTCCATACAAATGATTTTTTAATAAAGGTAAAAAATCTTAAGCCGAGTTGGTTATTCAATTGCTATCAAAAAATTTAAACTAATCTTTTGAAAATTTTGTAACGGCCAAATAAATTGCAATCGCAATTGTTGCAATTGCGGTTATTAAAAAAGTTAAGGCTGCACCAAAATTAAAC
>JANPAP010000067.1:0-8952 GCA_031429975.1 Chitinophagaceae bacterium | reverse complement strand
TTTCATCTCACAAACAATCGTTGCCTGCTTTAAGATTCCTTTTCGCTTCAATCTTTTCATGACTCAGATGTATCAAATTGGAGTCAACTCAACATTAGTAATTGCACTAATTGGTTTGTTCACTGGCGCAGTATTGGCAGTTCAAGCAGAAGGTTCTGCTGGGGATATCACTTTAACAGAAAACAGTAAAGAAGATTTCAGCTCATTTAGCCAAGGTTTAAGGCCTACCACTGCTCTGGCAGATTTGGTAAAAATAGATACCCGTTTATTTACTGGCATTACTGCAACAGCTGATATGGCCGATGCCAATGTAGTTGTTTTCGACAATGCTTACGCTAATGCAGTGGATGCTGATGATGCGGTTAAATTACCCAATGCAGGCGAAAATTTTGCTATTGCAAAGGCTGGTAAAAAACTTGTTATTGAAGGGCGTCAACTGATAACAAATAAGGATACTATTTTCTTTGATATGTGGAATATGAAACAGCAGGCTTATAAACTGGAGTTGGTTCCTCAAAATTTAATTGCACAAGGATTGATTGCTTTTTTACAAGACAGTTATTTAAACAGCAATACCCCTATTAATTTATCGGCGGCCTCAACTGTAAACTTTAGGGTTGATGCTAATGCGGCATCTTCAAAAGCCGACAGGTTTAGAATTGTATTTACAAAAACAACTCCTTTGCCGGTAAACTTTATCAGTATCAGTGCCAACCGCAATGGAAGTGCTGTACAGGTTGATTGGAAAGTTGCTGCAGAAAGAGGCATTCGCAATTACGAAGTAGAGCGCTCTTTTGATGGTCGTAATTTTATCAGTGCTGCAACTGTTGTGGCTAATGGCAATTCAGTTGCTGAACTTGCATATAGCTGGATGGATATAAATGCTGCTGCAGTGGTTGTTTATTATCGTATAAAAAGTAATGCAGTTTCCGGCGAAGTTAAGTATACCAATATCGTTAAACTGGCTGCAGGCTTTATTAAGCCAGGCTTTAGCATTTCCCCAAATCCAATTGAAGGAGAAGCAGTAAATCTTCAATTTAAAAATCAACCAGAAGGAAGATATAATATTCGCTTACTGTCAATGAACGGTCAGTTGGTTTTTGCCGCTGTAGCAACACATGCTGGAGGCAATAGCACTCAATTGCTAAACCTTCCCGAAGGGACTAAGCCAGGCAGTTATCAATTAGAAATTATTACTCCGGATAAAAGCCGTATTACCGAGCGTTTGATAAAGAAATAAAAAACAAGAATTAATTAAATACAAAATTGACCGCCTCACTTATAAAGTAAGGCGGTTTTTTTGACCTAATTTTTTTGACTGTTGATAATAATATAAACCACATTTCGCTGAATTATATTTGCAGCTTAATAAAAAATGAAAATTATAATTTTATAATTATGAACATTAAAATTAGTAGAGCAACTATAAATGATGCAGCAGTTTTAGAAGCATTGAGCAAAAAAACTTTTTATGAAACTTTTACAGGAACCTGTACAGACGAGGATATGCAAGATTTTTTGCAGGAATATTTCAATGCATCCATAATTGCAAAGGAACTGACAGATGAAAATGATTTGTATTTTTTGGCAATGGTTGATGAAGTACCTGCGGGCTATATCCGGATGATGGAGGATTACAGTAATTTTGAAATGATGCTAAAATGGAAGGCGCTTGAGTTAAAAAGAATTTATGTGGATAAGGATTTTCACGGCTCCGGCCTGGCGCAACTTATGATGCATTTTATTGAAGATTTTGCAAAGGAAAATAAGTATGAAGTAGTTTGGTTAGGTGTGTGGGAACATAACCTGAGGGCAAAAAAATTTTATGAAAAATGCGGCTTTACCGATTCTGGTTTTACGCATGATTTCCCGATTGGCAAAACGCCCCAAACTGATAATTGGTTATGGAAATTTTTGAAATAGGCGTTAAAATTTATCTGCCAAAATACAGGTTTACTGCTTCTACCCGGTTACTAACATGGAGCTTTTCGTAAATGTGGTAAACATGTTTTTTTACCGTTTCAGGACTGATAAATAATTGGTCGGCAATTTCTTTATACAACAAACCTTTTGAAAGAAATTCCAGAATTTCTTTTTCTCTTTTTGAAAGAACATCTAAAATTACGGGCTGGTTGATTTTGTTATAAACAGGAGCAGCAGCAGCTTTTTGTTGAAAAGCAGCAACAACTTTTCTGGCAATCTGCCCACTCATGGGGGCGCCACCTTCACAAAGCTCTTTTATAGATTCCAGCATTTTTGCCGGCTTGGTTTTTTTTAAAATATAACCATTTGCACCGGCTGTTAAAGCTTCAAATATTTTTTCATCTTCTTCCAATATGGTACACATCATAAACAAAATTTCAGGGTTCGATTCTTTCAAAATCCGCACACATTCAATACCATTTATGCCGCCTAAATTTATATCCATTAAAACCACTTTTGCTTTTGATGTTGGTAATAATGCAAGTGCTTCCTCTCCATTTATACAGGAGCAAACTAATTTATATCCCTTCGACATTTCGATGATTTGTTCCAGCGCATATCGGATATCGCTGTTGTCTTCTACTATCGCTACAGGAATTATCATGTGTACAAAGATGAAACAAAAACAAAGTAATTACAATGGCTTTTTTATGTAATTAAACAAGGCTGATTAATGGGGGATTTGTAACAAAAACTTTTCTTTAAAAAAAGGTTCTTTAAAAACTTTTTCAATCTCCCAAACACGGGGCTTGCACAAGCTTTCATAAACTTCATTCGTAAGGTCGCCACCTTTTAAACAAATTAATCCATTGGGGGTTTTGCCTTTGTTTAAAAGCGGTTTACTCCATCGCCATAAATCTTTTAAAGGAGCTACCGCCCGGGTTACCACCACATCAAATTTCCGGTTCTTAATATCTTCGGCACGGGTGTGTTGAGTACTGATGTTTTTTAAACCGATTGCTTCGGCCACAGCATTAGCCACTTTTAGTTTTTTGTTGATGCTGTCTGCCAGGTGAAATTGCACTTCTGGAAAAAATATTGCCAGTGGAATGCCCGGAAACCCGCCGCCACTGCCAAGATCCAACACCTGCATGCCGGGCGTAAATTCAAACTGGGTGCAAATAGCCAACGAATGCAAAACATGGTGCTCATAAAAATTGTCCATATCCTTTCGGGAAATCACATTGATCTTTTCGTTCCAATCAGCATACAAATCTTTTAAAGCCGCAAATTGTTGAATTTGTTTTTCAGAAAAATCATCAAAGTATTTTAAGAGTATTTCCATATTTATTTGGCAGATTTTTTTTTCAATGTAAGGGTTGGTAGTTGCATTATTTCCATTGCGGCTTTTGCTTTTTTAATAAGGACACCGAAAAAATAAGGTAATAAAAAAACATGCCGATATCAAACAATAAAAAGATGGGGTACAGATCTTTTTCATTTAGTTTTTTACAAACCGGATAAAAAATAAATGCCTGCAGTAAAAAACGGATAGCAAAAACGATTAATGCTAATTTCCAACTAAAAAATATTAATGATGCAATAAATGCCGGGTAAAAAATAAATTGCGAAAAGGCATACAAACCCAATAAAAATTTATGTAAAGGTTTATAAAATTTGCCGGTACTGTAATGTCTGTTTTTTTGCCTAAACCATTGTCCCCAAGTTTTTGCAGGGTCGCTTAACGTAAAAGTATCCGGATCGATATTGATTTTTGTATTGTGTTTTGTGGCGGCCATATTTATAAAAAGATCATCATCGCCACTGGCAACTTTATTGTGTGCCGAAAATCCTTTATGCCTGAAAAAAATTGTTTTTTTGTAACTCAAATTTCTGCCAACACCCATGTAGGGCTGCTTTGCAAGGGCATAACTAAAATATTGCAGTGCCGTATGCAGGGTTTCCCAGCGAATTAATTTGTTTAGAAAGCCGGGCTTTTTATGATAAGCACCATAACCCAAAACAATTTCAGTTTGCTCGTCGTAGGTCTGTTGCATTTTATCAATCCAAAATTCGCTGGCAGGAACACAATCGGCATCCGTTAATAATACAATTTCGTATTTGGCCGTTTTTATGCCAATGCTTAACGGAAATTTTTTGCCGGGAATCATTTTAGCTTCCTGCTTTAATTCAACCAGATTGAGTTGTTTAAATTTATTTTTAAATTCTTCGAGTAAATATTTACTGTCATCAAACGAATTGTCGTTTACAACAATCACTTCATGCGTTGTGCGGTATTCCTGCACCAAGGACCCCGGTAAATTTTTTGCAAGATTGGGAGCCTCATCTCTGGCACAAATAATAACCGATACCGGATGCGTTTGTGAAGTAGTTTTTGTAGTTGGTTTGTAAATAGCCAGCCGTAAAAAGAAAAAAAGGTAATAAAAAATCTGCACCAGTGTAATGGCGCAAAAAAAGATAAAGATAATGCCATGCCAATGCAGCAATAGTAAGTTAAGGTTCATTGCTGCAAAAATAGGGTTTACAATAACTTGTTGTTATGCTTGTGGTAGTATCTTATTCACAACATTAAAACAAATCAATTTTGCGTTGGTAAAGTTTGTATGGCGTATCCATTTTTCAAATTTATATTTGCAGCCCGTGTGGTTAAAGCTGTACGGAATTTTTATGGCAGCATTATCATTCGAGTTACAACATTGCGATACAGTTACAAAAGCAAGAACCGGCAAAATTAATACCGATCATGGCGAAATACTTACGCCCATTTTTATGCCGGTGGGTACGGTGGGTAGTGTAAAAACAGTTACGCAACAGCAACTCATCAGCGATGTAAAAGCACAGATCATTTTAGGAAACACCTACCATTTGTATTTGCGTCCGGGAATGGAAGTGCTGGAAGCCGCCGGTGGCTTGCATCAATTTAATGGTTGGCCAAAACCAATTTTAACCGACAGTGGCGGATACCAGGTTTTTTCATTGGCCAATAACCGTAAAATAAATGAAGAAGGCGTAATGTTTCAATCGCATATTGATGGCAGCAAACATCTGTTCAGTCCCGAAAAAGTAATGGATATTCAACGGGTAATTGGTGGCGATATCATTATGGCTTTTGATGAATGCCCACCTTATCCCAGCGATTATGCCTATGCCAAAAACAGTATGGAACTTACCCATCGCTGGCTCGATCGCTGTTTTAAACGCTTTAATGAAACACCCGACAAGTACGGCTATACGCAAAATTTATTTCCAATTGTACAAGGCAGTACTTATAAAGATTTAAGAAAAGTATCAGCAGAATTTATAGCGTCTAAAAATGCAACAGGCAATGCCATTGGCGGATTAAGTGTTGGTGAGCCCATGGAAACCATGTATGATTTTACAGAATTGTGTTGCGATATTTTGCCATCGCAAAAACCAAGGTACCTGATGGGAGTGGGTACCCCCTGGAATATTTTAGAGTGTATTGCATTGGGAGTAGATATGTTTGATTGTGTGATGCCCACCCGTAATGGCCGCAATGCCATGCTCTTTACAACAAAGGGTGTTATCAATATTGATAATAAAAGATGGGAAAAAGATTTTTCGGTAATTGATGATGGTTTTGAAAGCCCCATCAGCAATTATTACAGCAAAGCCTATTTACGGCATTTAATAAAGGCAAAAGAAATGCTGGGCCTTACCATTGCCAGTGTACACAATCTGGCATTTTATTTATGGCTGGTTACCGAAGCCCGGAAACATATAGTGGCAGGCGATTTCAGCAGTTGGAAAAACGAAATGGTTTTGCAATTGCAGCAGAGACTTTGATTAGTTATGAATTATGGGTTTTGAGTTGTTGCTTGATACTGGATGCTTGATACTGGATGCTTGATGCTGGATAATTGATAATTGAAAAATTTGAAAATGATTTTTTGTTTTATATTTAATTTATTAAAATTTTAGAAATGAATTGTAACCGATTTTTACTTTTTATCCTTTTTATTTTCCCCGTATTTGTAATTGCACAAACGGTTCCTCCATCGAGTATGAATGTACCTAAAGATGCAAAAGTGGAAGTTAGTATTGCTGATTCTAAAACGGGTGCTTTTTTAAGTAATGAAATTATTATTTTCAGAAGCCTGGCCAACAGCAGGGAGTACCAGGGCATGTCGGATAATTCCGGAAAGTTTACATTGCAATTGCCAACGGGATCAAAGTATGAAATTTTTATTCTGGGTTTTAAAGATTCTACCAGTTATAATATGCTGGATATTCCGGCATTAAAAGGTACCCAGTTTTATAAAAATGCTTTTAAAGTGGATATACAATTTGAAGCACCCAAGGCTTTTGTTTTGGATAACTGTACATTCGAAACGAGCAAGGCAGATTTAAAACCGGAGTCGTATACCGTTATTGATGAACTGGCAGATTATTTAAAAAGAAAAACTGATGAAAAGATTGAAGTAGGCGGTCATACCGATAATGTGGGTAAGGCAGAGGCAAACTTAAAATTATCTGATGCAAGAGCCAATGCGGTAAGAAATTATTTATTATCAAGAGGTATTGCAGCAGACAGAATTATTGCAAAAGGTTACGGTATGACCATGCCCATTGCAGAAAACGATACTGATGAAGGCCGATCTTTAAACAGGCGTACAGAGGTGAAAGTGCTTTAATTTTTAATTAAGAATTAAAAATTAAGAATTATGAAATCCACAAAACTCACAACTTATAACTTAATACTTACAACTCATAACTCATAACTCTCAATTCATAACTTACAACTTAATACTTACAACTTAATACTTACAACTTCTTTCCCAACTAATGAAAAAAATAGACAGCTACATACTAAAAAAATTTCTGTTTACTTTTTTCTTTTGTATTTTATTGATGACATTGGTTGTGGTGGTAATTGATATCAGCGAAAAAACCGATGACTTTGTAAAGTCAAAACTTCCGGCATGGAAAATATTTACCGATTATTATGGAGGCTTTATTCCAAGAATTGATGCCATGTTGTTTCCGCTTTTTGTTTTTATTTCTGTAATTTTTTTCACCTCAAAAATGGCAGAGCGTACCGAAGTGGTGGCCATTTTAAGCAGTGGTGTAAGTTTTCGTCGGTTTTTATTACCGTATTGGATTGGCAGTATTTTTTTAGCATCCATACTCTGGGGTGGCTATCATTTTGTGTTGCCAAAAGCCAACTCGGTGTGGAGCAATTTTGAGGCAAAATATATTCCCAGTTCATTGGACTATGCCAGTAATTTTTCGTCCCGAAATTATTATTTTAAAACCGATACCAATACCTATGCAGGTATCCGTTATTTTGATACCAGCAGTAAATCGGGGGGTAATTTCTTTATTCAAAAATTTGCAAACAATCAATTGGTACATAATTTAAGGGCTGATAATATTGCCTGGGATACCAGTTTGAAAAAATGGAAATTGAGTGGCGTTACCGAAAGGATTTTAGCCGGCGATAAAGAAATCATCCATCATTATCCCAGCATTGCCATGCAATATAATTTTAAACCGAGGGATTTAAGAAGGGATGAGTTTTTAAAAGACCGGTTAACCACACCCGAATTGAATGAGTTGATAAATCTGGAGCAACTCAGGGGCTCTGAAGGTATCAATGCCTTGCTGGTAGAACGTTATAACCGGGATGCCATACCGGTTTCCGTAATCATTCTTTCGTTAATTGGTGCCATACTTTCTTCAAAAAAAGTAAGAGGAGGCAGTGGGTTTCATCTGGCGGTTGGTGTTGTGTTGAGTGTATTGTATATTTTGTTCAGCCGCTTTTCGCTGGTGTTTGCCACCAAAGGAAACTTCCCTGCACTGCTTGCTGCCTGGATACCAAATATCGTTTTTATCCTGCTTACTTATTATTTTTACCGCCGTGCGGCGAAGTGATTTTTTAAAATCATTCCATTCCTTTATCAAAATCTTGTGGGTACATTTCTTTAATAAAAAAAACTCTCCCTCCTAGGTCGGTGTCCTCACCGACCTAATCAGAATAATTTCATCAGCATATTTTATTCAATTTGCAATCAAAAAAAATATTATTTTGGTATAACTATGGATGCAATAGATTTTAAGTATAAAGGCCACTGTAATTCTTATACAGAACTCAATGAAGTTTATTTTTGGACAATAACTATCAATAAATGGCAGCAGTTATTAAAGTCCGATGAAAATAAAATGATAGTCATTGAAAGTTTGCAATGGTTGATAAAAAAAGCGTTGGTAAAAATATATGGTTATGTAATTATGCCCAATCATATTCATTTAATGTGGGAGCAGTTGACAATGAATGGTAAAGAGTTTCCAAAAAATAGTTTAGAAAAGTTTACTGCAAAGTTGTTAGTTAATAAAATGAAAGCTGTAAATGATACATCATTAAACAATTTTGCCGTTTCAGCAACTGACCGGAAATATAATATCTGGCAGAGAGACCCTTTGGCAATAAGAGTTTTTAGCAGGGAAATGGCAGCTCAAAAATTAGAGTATATGCATTTGAATCCTTTGCAACCACATTGGCAATTAAGCAATAATCCTGCTGAATATAGATTTTCATCGGCTGTTTTCTATGAACAACAAATTGATGAGTTTGAAATTCTTACACATTTTTATGAAGTTTTCTGAATTATTATAAGTTGGTGAGAAAGGTCGGTGATGACACCGACCTCGGGGTAGAGTTTGAAATTATTACACATTTTTATGAAGTTTTCTGAATTATTATAAGTAGGTGAGAATGGTCGGTGAGGACACCGACCTAATCGGAATCAAATCCCCAACACCGCTTTCAATTTTGCATAGCCCGATTTGCTAACAGGTAACTGTACCCCGGTAGTTAATATTGCCAACTGACTATCCTTTTCGTAAGGGGTAATTTTTGTGATGAGTTGTGCATTTACAATGTACGATCGGTGAATGCGGATGAACTCTTGCTGCGGTAAACTGTCTTCAAAAAACTGCATGGTTTTCTTCTTTAAAAAATGTCCATCGGAGGTATGAATTTTTACA
>JANPAP010000066.1:0-9394 GCA_031429975.1 Chitinophagaceae bacterium | reverse complement strand
TCGCTCAATAAAATGGCGGTTGTATTTGTTGGGTGGTTTGCGGCACGGCTGTAGGTTTGGCTAACCAGATAGTTTTTATTTAGGCGGATGAGGCGCTCAATATATGCAGGTAAAAATTTTTCGAAAGGTTGAATCATGATTATTTTATTTCTAAAATCTGGTTGATATTGGTGGTAAATTGTTTTGATAAATAATCCGTTTTTAGCCGGTATTTTTTATCGTAACCCTGTATGGCAAATCGTACGGCATCTTTTCCAAAAAGGATATTTAATTTATCCATTGATTGATGAATGGCTTTTTTTTTGTCATCGGCCGGGCCGGTAAATAAATTAATTTGTACTTCGGTATCCCGTACAATATCCAGTACCATTACACCACATTTCATATAACGGTAGCCATCTTTAAAAATAATATCCAGGCCTTTTAATGCCTGCTTTATCAGCACGGGTGTTTCGTTGCTGGCCATTTCAAGGGGTATTTGTATGCTTCGGCTGTATTGTTTTTCGGTTGTTTTATGTGGATTGGTTTGTATAAAAACCAGGACGGATTTTGCACAGCTTTTTTCGTTGCGTAATTTGAGGGCACAAGCGGCTGTATGGTTACTAACGGCCTCCTGTATGGTATTTTTATCTGTTAGTAATTTTCCAAACGACCGAGAGGTGCAAATGTTTTTTTTTCGCTTGGGAACAAATTCCCATTCCTTTGAAGGGATGCTTCTTAACTCGTTCAGCAAGCGTTGGCCCTGCACCGTCATGTTTTTACGTATCCATTCATCAGGTGCATGTTTTACATCGTAGGCAGTTTTAAAACCATGTTTATTTAAGAATAAAGCGTACTGCCGGCCAATGCCCCAAATGTCGGCTACCTCGGTGTAGTGCAGCATTTCATCAATCAATAATTCGTTGGCAGCATAAAAAACACCCACTTCCCGCCATTTCTTTTTGGCATATCGGTTGGCCATTTTTGCAAGCGTTTTGGTTGGGGCAATGCCCACACAAACCGGTATGCCGATATGTTGCTGTATGGTTTTGCGGATGCTAATGCCCAGTTTCAACAGATCGTGCATTTCCATATTACCCATGTCCAAAAAGGCCTCATCAATGGAGTAGATTTCCAGTTGTGGTACAAAGCCCGCCAGGGTTGCCATCACCCGATAACTCAGATCGCCGTACAGCGTATAGTTGGAACTGAATAGGGCAACATTGTGTTGCCGGATGAGGTCAGTAATCATAAAGGCTGGCGTGCCCATTTTTATGCCAATGGCCTTAGCCTCTTCACTTCTGGAAACGGCACAGCCATCATTGTTGGATAATACAATTACAGGCCTGCCTTCTAAACTGGGGTTAAAAAGTCGTTCGCAGGAAACATAAAAATTATTACAGTCTACAAGGGCGATCATGTTATGCGTTTAAAATAATTTTAGTTACAGTACCCCAAATGCTGAAATCCATGTCTTCGGTAATGGGGATGGGAGGGTACTTTTTATTGGCGGGCATCAGCCGGATGCCGCTGCTGTTTTTTATAAAATACTTTAGTAAAAATTCGCCATTCACCACGGCTACTACAATTTTGTTGTTTACTGGGGTTACCGATTTGTCTACAATCAATAATGAGTTGGGGGTGATGTGTGCATCAATCATCGAGTCGCCGATATTTCTTACAATAAAGGTAGACAGGGGGTTGGGGCGTAAGTGCTGTTCTAAGTCGATCGTTTCTTCCATATAGTCTGCAGCTGGTGAGGGAAAGCCCGCCTGTACATAACCTGGAAAATGCCTTAATAATATTGGAGTGCTGTGCTCGGTTTCAATAATTTCTATTTCATGCGCTTTCATAATACTAATATTTTTAGCAAATTAGGCAAAAAAAGAATACCCCACAAAACATTGCCGTTCAATTTTATTGAATACAGCTAAAAGATAAGTTGGGTTGCGTTAATAAGTAAGTATGTCCTGTATTGTAAATGGCATAAAACTAAAGAAGCTCCTGATCAGGAGCTTTCTTGTAGTATCGGGGAGCGGACTTGAACCGCCGACCTTCGGGTTATGAATCCGATGCTCTAACCAACTGAGCTACCCCGACATAATCATTAAAAGTTGAATGCCTTTTATCGGGCTGCAAATATAGGCGATTTTACCAAAACAGAAACCTCGTTTTTAACTTATCCTGAATTATTTGTTATCAATAAAAATAGCCCCGGTATACCGGGGCTATTTTTTGATTTTATTTTTGGAATTAAAATTTATTCACAACTTTCGACAGCAATTGCTTTCCCATCCGGATCTTCAAAATATAAGTGGCATTATCCAGGTTCGACATATCTAACAGAATATTTTGCTCACCCTTTATTAAGTTTAATGAACGGCGGTTAACCATTCTTCCGGCCATATCATACAAATCTAATTTGCTGGTTTCATTTTTGGTATCTACCAGTTTTACATTCAATAAACCATGCACCGGATTTGGATAAACAGTGATATAACTTTTTGCGATTGCACCACGGTCAACCACTTTTAAATCAGAGAAAACAGTTTTACCGTTTGTGTCTTTTTGTAATAAACGATAATAAGCAATTCCTTCAATTGGGTTCATGTCTTCAATAGCATAATTGTTTGCAATGGTAGATTTTCCTTTACCCAGCATTGAACCGATTGTTGCAAAATTTCTTCCATCAGCCGAACGCTCCATTTCAAATTGCTGGTTATTGGTTTCGTTGGTTGTAATCCATTTTAAAATCACTCGGTCAATTTCATTTATTGTTATAAAAGATGTTGCAGGAGCCTGTCTTCCGGCAAGGTCATCACGGGTATACCAAATGGGAGCAGTAATAATTCTTGCTCCGTTTGTTTCAGTAATATCAATAAAATAATAACCCGTTGCAAGGTTTGCCAATGCGGTATGGGTGTAGTTTAATGAGCTTGCCGTAGTACTTGTTAAGGTAACTGCAGCCGTGCCGCTACCCGGTACACCATACATTAATTTTATGGATGAGACCGCTGCAGTTGTAATTGTATTTACAGAAATTGACGGGCTGCCAGCCTGCCGTAAAATGCTTCCCAATGGTTGTGCATTGATGTTGAAATTTATTTTAGCACCACAGTCCTCAGATGCATAAAAACGCAATCTCCGCATGGCATCCAGTAAATTATTTTCGGTAAGGCTGTACGCCATAATCACCAATCTTGATTTTGCAGTGTGACCAAATGTGTAATTGTGATTGTCGTGATCGATGGTGGGGCCGATATGATAACCCTTTGCCAACATGTTTTTGTAAAAGGAAAAATAACTCATTGATGTTGCCTGATTGGTATACGTTGTATCAGTTGAAAAAGCTGGGCCACTTTCTACTGCAGAACCAATCATTGCATTATCTGCCTGTACATCGTAAGGAACATTCAGAATATTATTGTAATCATAATTATCGGGATGGGCAGCATAGGCCAATGCATTTCCACCATGTCTGTTTAATATTTCAAACAATCCGCCCGTACCCATGTAAGTGCTTTTTGGAACATAAATCTGGTAGTTGTTTGTTTCCCATCCAACCAAAGAATCCATACCGTAAACAATCATATGGCCGGCATGAGTGCCTGCACTACCGGTAGTTCCAATGATGCCCCATTCCATACCATGTAATGCTACAAAGTTTGAAGTAGTTGCAGCAGTTGCCTGAACAATTCCTGGCTGCCAATCGGCTATTTGCATTCCTGCAGTAGCATGGTTGTGTTCGCTGATTCCTAAAAAGTCCATGCACAATGCTGTTTTTGCAAAGGCATAATCATCAGCAGGAATTCTGGAAGTATTGTCGGCATTTCCATCCGAATAACTACTGTGTGAATGGAGGTTGCCATTATAAAAATTCAACACTGTTTGGGATTCAGCATTCGTTGACTGAATAGCCGACATAGGTGCTGCAGATAGGTATGCAGGTCCGGCAGCACAATTACTATTAATTGCAAAAACGAAGATGTAATAATTTGTTGAACCAGCCAATCCACTCAAACTGAAACCAGTTGTTGCATTACGCTGAACTACAGTTCCACCGCCAAATGCATCGTTTTGATTATAGATATTTCCATCAACGGGCAAAGTTGATAGCGAACTGTTGGTACTCATTACAACCAAGTATTCATCGGCTCCGGAACCAACAAAATTTCCACTCATTGATGATGTTGTAATGGATGAAAATACCAAGCCAGATGGTTGAGCAGTTGGAGTTGTACAATTAGCAATGGTTGTACTGATATTGCCTGACAAAGGATTTGATGAAAGATATAGAGGCCCACCAACACAGGCGGCATTATTCAAAGCAAAAACATAAAAATAATAAGTTGTATTTGCATTTAATCCTGATATCGAAAACGAGGTTGAATTGCTTCGTCCAATTACGGTTCCTCCACCCAATGCATCTGTATAATTGTAAACAACTCCATTTACTGGGTTAGATGATAAAGAAGGAGAAGTTGAAGAGATTACTAAATACTCATCTGCCCCCGAATTGGTAAACGATCCATTGATTGAGCTGCTTGTAATTGATGAAAAATTTAATGCCGATGGCTGAGCAGATGGAACAAGACAAGCAGGTAATAATGTAGTTTGATTGCCTGCCAATGGATTACTGATTAAGTAAACCGGCCCGCCAATACAATCCGTATTATTTAGTGCGAACACAAAAGTATAATAAGTAGTATTTGAATTTAGGCCTGATAATGAAAAGGAAGTTGCAGCACCACGGTTGATTACAGTTCCTCCTCCAATAGTATTGCCAGCATTGTAAGTTGTGCCATTAACCGGGTTGGCAGATAGGGTTGAGGTTGATGAAGAAATTACTAAATATTCATTAGCACCCGAACCTGAAAATGAAGCATTCATTGAGCTGCTGGTAACTGCCGAAAAGTTTAATCCGGTTGGCTGTGATGATGGAGCAACACAGTTTGGTTGCAGGGTAGTGGCATTGCCTGATAGTGGTGAACCTGTTAAATATTTTGGTCCTCCACTGCAGGAAGTATTTTTGTAAGCATAGATGAAAAAATAATAAGTGCTGCCACTATTTAAACTGGTTGCTGAAAAATTTACAGCAGTTCCTGAAGCAACTACTACACCTCCACCAAGACTATTCCCAGCAGAATAAACAGTACCATCAATTGGACTAGATGATAAAGTTGTGCTACTACTTCTTACAATCATATAACCATCAGCATCCGTACTGTTGCTAAATGAACCGGCAATACTGTTGCTGCTAATTGTACCAAATAATAAGGATGATGCTTGATTAAGTGGTGCTGAACAAACTGGTAAATTATGAAAGCCTAATCTGTTTGCACTATTAGTTGCAGCAGTTTGAACCGTAGTTAATGATGCCACTGACCATTGGCTGGTACTAAATGTTGCTGTTGGAGCAGTAACATTACTGTTTCTAACATAACTGATATTTGTAGCATTTATTCCAAGGCCAAATCTGTCAATTACAGTGTTGGAAGAATTGAGTAAAGCAATACCATCATTGCCATCAAAATTTATTACGGTGTTGGAAGTTTGTGCCGCACTTGCCGCAGTTAAGTAAGGGACTTCGGTACTGTTGGCTGTGTTACCAATTAATACAGTCCCTTTTGCAGGAATGCTAACAGTGAGGTTTACTGTTTGTGTTGCCGATCCTTGAAATTTTATATTTCCGGTAGTGCCACTATTAACCCAAAGGCCCAATTTTAATTGTGGAGAAGCCGTATTTACTGCGGTGGTTCCCATATTGGTTAACTCAATCCATTTGTTGGTTCCGTTTCCCTCATAATATTGCGAGATGATAACCTGTGCATTTGAACCAATGGTAATGGCAGAAAATAAAAAGATGAAAAGTGCCGAGTAGGACTTTTGCATAAAATGGATTTTAAAATTTGATTGCGAGTTAAGAGGCTGCAAATAATGTATTATTTTATGAATATAAATTCTTTTTTTATTAATTGCTATTATTAACTACAAATTTTGCAGCAAAAGCTATGAAGTATGATAATTAATGGATTATAAATTGATAAAACAAGTTGAGAAGGCTTTAACGGATTAATATTAGTGCATTAATATAAAATCATAAAAAAATTAAAAAGCTGCAAAGCTTTATATTTCTAATAAAAATTTAATTCTTTTACTGAGTTTTTCAGGATTAGGCAACACTGCTTTTTCCAAATCGATATTCATTGGAATAGCCGGAACATTTAATGCTCCCATCACTTCTACGGCAGCATCTAAAAAATTAAAACATGCTTTCGAAATTCTTCCGGCCAGTGCTTCAGAAAAAGAATTATTTTGTTGCTCCTCGGTAAGGATCAAACATTTTCCATGTTTTTTTACGGTTGAAAAAATCAGTTCTTCATCAAGCGGAAACAAGGTTCTTAAATCAATGATTTCTATTTTGCCTGTAAAACTTTTTGCCGCCGCTTTTGCCCAATACACACCCATGCCATAGGTAATGATGCAACAGCTTTCGCCCTTGTCAATATTTATTTTATGGGCTTCTAAAACAATATTTGCTTTACCCAAGGGAATAATATAATCTGCATCCGGTTCAATATTTTTTGCCTCTTCGGTACCGGGAACTTTGCTCCAGTAAAGCCCCTTATGCTCCAACATCACTACCGGGTTTGGATCCAAAAAAGCCGCTTTTAATAATCCCTTCATGTCGGCAGCATTGCTGGGGTAAACAATCTTTATTCCTTTAATGGTAAGCAGGGTACTTTCTATACTGCCACTATGGTAGGGGCCACCACCACCATAAGCGCCAATGGGAACCCTGATTAAAGTCTGTACTGGAAATTTACCACAGGTCAGATAGCAGCTTTTCGAAATTTCGGTTACCAGTTGGTTGAGGCCCGGATAAATATAATCGGCAAATTGAACTTCAACAATCGGTTTCAATCCCACGGCACACATGCCAATTGTAGAGCCAATAATATAGGCCTCCTGTATGGCGGTATTAAATACCCGGTGATCGCCAAATTGTTCGGCAAGTGTTGCAGCTTCTCTAAAAACCCCTCCCAGTCTGCGTCCTACATCCTGGCCATATAAAATGGCTTCGGGAAATTCTTCCATAATTTCACGGATGGCAAATAATGCCGCATCCACCATCAACACTTTTTCTTTATTTGCAGGGCTGCGGTTTCCTTTTTCCTGTGTAACCGGAGTGGGAACAAAAACAAAATCTTCCACCGTATTTGCATCCGGTTCCGGCGATGCAACTGCTTCTGCAAATTGGGTTGCAACAATTTCTGCCGATGCTTTTTCAATATGTTGCAAATGTTCTTCTACCACTCCAACCTGCAACAATTTCTCTTTTAATTTTTTAAACGGATCGTTTTGTGCATGTTTATTTAAGTCTTCTTCTGTGCGATAAAATTCTTTTCTAACACCGCTGGTATGATGCCCCAATAACGGAACGGTTGCATGTACCAGGTAAGGCTTACGGTTAAACCTTACTTCGTTTACTACCATTTGCATGGTTGTAAAACTTTGTTCAAAATCGCTGCCGTCAATGCTGATACTTTCAATGCCTTTAAAGCCTTTTATAAATTCAAAAGCGTTGGCAGTTCTGGCTTCGGCAGCGCTTACGCTGATGCCCCAATCATTATCCTGCACTAAATAAATAATGGGCAATTGATGTAAAGCTGCAAATTGAAACGCCTCACTCACTTCTCCTTCGGTAACCGATGCATCGCCGAGTGAACAAATCACCACCGGCGAGTTGCTAAAATTTTCTTGCTTATTTATTTGTCTGAGTTTTTCAAGATATTTTATTCCCTGTGCCACTCCTGTTGTTGGAATGGCCTGCATTCCGGTGGCGCTGCTTTGATGAATTATGGTTGGTTTATCGGTTCCTTTATAATTTGGATGGCTGTAATATTCTCTGCCGCCGGTAAAAATGTCGTTGCCCTTTGCCAGCAATTGTAACATCAATTGATAAGGAGTAAAACCCAATCCCAGCAACAAACTTTCATCCCGGTAATAAGGGCTTACATAATCGCAGGGTTGTAATTGAAAAGCGGTTGCCAATTGAATGGCTTCGTGGCCACGGGATGTAGAGTGAACATATTTGCAGATTTGTCGGTTGGCCTCATAAGTTGCTGCCATGGCTTTTGCGGTACACATCAAATCAAAAGCCTTCAGCAATACATCGTTGTTTAACATTTTTCAAATGTAAACCATTAAAAGAAAAAGTAAAAAATATTGAAATGTAGAAATGAATGATGGTTCAAAAAAGTTGAAGTTGCTAAATAAAAAAAGCTCCTGATGATTTACAAAAGGAGCTTCTTAAAAATATTTAGTTAGATTATTTAACTTCCATTTTCAACAGCATTTCTTTTTCAATAAATGCTTCCAATTCGTCGCCCACAACGCATTCGCCTACTCCAGCCGGGGTTCCTGTAAAAATAAGGTCGCCTATATTTAAGGAAAAATAGTTCGATATATTTTCAATGATTTTATCAAAGCTAAACAGCATACTGCCGGAATTGGCTTCCTGAACCAGTTCTTTATTTTTATAAAAACTGAAATTGATATTTTTTTTATTAAGGGCAGGTGTGATATCAATAAACTTACCAACTGCAGCAGAGTTATCAAATGCTTTTGCTTTTTCCCAGGGTAATCCTTTTTCGCTTAATTCTTTTTGAATATCTCTTGCAGTAAAATCAATACCGGTTGTTATGCCATTATAATAATTAGATGCATGACGCTCCTGAATGTATTTCCCATTTTTTGATACTCTTAATACTAATTCGCATTCGTAATTTAATTCATTAGTAAATTCGGGGTAATAAAATGGCGTATGACTTTGCAATAAAGCACTTTTTGGCTTCATAAAAATCACTGGTTCCGTTGGTATATCGTTGCCAAGTTCCTTGGCATGAGCCGCATAATTACGACCTACACAAATTATCTTCATTTAGTTGTTATTAAAAGGATATCAGGTTAACAGGACGAATATAAACAAAACACATAAAAAATCAACCTAATAATAAAAAAAGGTTTTTTGATTTATTCAATGGTAAGTTTATTTACTTCGTTCATTGTTTGATCGATTCCGATCGTTGCAAATTTTTCAATAATATCAACGCATTTTTCAATTTTTAATTGTACAATGGCCAATTCCTTAGGTAACCATTTGCTTAATACAAAATCGGCCTGCCTGCCTTTGGGATAATTGTCGCCAATACCAAATCTTAATTTGGGATAGGCATCTGAACCTAAAATGTTTTGAATATCTTTTAAGCCATTATGCCCAGCTGCCGAACCAGCAGGCCTTAACCTTAATTTATCAATTGGCAAGGATAGGTCATCAACAATTGTAAGTGTGTTTTGAGTAGGAACTTTTTCTTTTTCTTGCCAATACTTAAATGCCCTTCCACTCAAATTC
>JANPAP010000065.1:0-3109 GCA_031429975.1 Chitinophagaceae bacterium | reverse complement strand
TTTTTCTTTGTACCTGCCATTTTTTATGTAGATGGTATAAACAATGGTTCTGCCAGTTGGCGCTGCGTTAATTGCTTCCTGAACCGTTAAATAATTTCCTGTTCCATCTTTTGCAACTACCAGATCGTACGCAAAAAGTTGAAAAGAAACTATGGAAGAAAGTAACAGCAGAAAAATAGAACGCTTCATTTTTTTTGATTTTTTTTGATAATTATTGCTTTACAAAACGAATAACTTTATTATCTGCACCCATGTTAAATAACATTAAATAAATGCCAGGTAACAATGAACTTGTATTTACAACTGTACTTACCGCAGCATGCTGTAATGTAATTCTCAACAGTTCTGTTCCTGAAATTTGAATGATTTTTATAACTGCATTTTCAAGGGCTGGAGGATGGCTGATGACTAAATAATTTTCTGCAGGATTTGGACTGATTGTGATTGTTTTTGAATTATTTTTCAATACTAAAACAGGGCTGTAAACAAATCTTCCATCCTGGTCCATCATCTTTAATCGAAAATATTCGATTGAAGAACGGAGCATACCAGTATTGAATAAATAAGAATTCTGTAGGTTATTTTTTGCAGCAACAGTTCCGATACTGTTGAAATAAATTCCATCAATACTTTTTTCAACAATAAAATTTCTGCTGTTGAATTCGTTGCTGGTGCTCCAATTTAATGTTACAATATTGCTGTTCAAAATTGCAGTAAACAATTCTAATTTTAATGGCAAAGGGAAAGCTATTTTTCCACCCAAAAAGTAAGTAGTAAAATTGGTCGTTTCAAACTCAATAAAATAGCCCGTTTGATATGTTCCGAATACGCCAGCAGCAATCGGATTTATTACAGTATAAACTGCGGGTAAACTAGTAATGCAATTATTATCATCTCCAGCAATTACCACTAAATCGTTAATGCTGCTGATACTTGGATCGGCAGCTTTCAACGCATTGAATTCTGTTTTAGAAATAAACAATCTAATAGTAACCGATGCGGTAACTAAAGAAGGGTTTTCGGGACTGATGCTGATATTACGGTTTAAATAAGGCTTTCCTGTTTGAGGATCGTACCGTACTGTAGATGTTGTATAATACGAGGTATTAAAATTTCCAAAATTATCACTGTCGAGCAAGGCTGCTGCCACATGATTGGAATCGGTTGCTGCTGTATATTCAGTAGACAAATAATAACTGTAAGTACTGTCTTTCGCAAAAAGCCAGTTGCCCGAATTATTCATTACTACTTTTTTTGTAGTTATGCATTCCGAAATTTTTCCCAATGCCACAATGGTATCGCCATTGATATAGTTTTCAATATTTGAATATCCACTGGTTGAAATATAGCCATTCAAGTCGGCAGCACTTAATGGATTCAATCCCCTGGCTTTTTCCCAATTATCAGGCATACCATCTTTATCCGTATCCGTTTGTGCCGTACCGTTAGCAAGTGCCGGCCAGGCAATTTGTGAAATGCTGTAAAGAGTTCCAGCAGGAAATCCGCCTTGAACATTGATAAGTTTACCAGTACGGTTTATCACATCATACACAATCCGTTGATCGATCGTATCCCTGTTGGGTAAGGAGCATCCAGCAGTGGCCAATACATCATTATAGGCATCCAATGCCGTTTGCATATTTATTGAAACAACGTTAAACGGAACACTCATTTTTGAATTGGTACTGTCAGTTAAACTCCCCCCACTAAAAGCGGCTCCCTTCCAGTTTTGCCCGGTTATAGTAGTACTGTTATCACAATAATTTCCTGAGAGAAAATATTTGCCATAGGGCAAAATAGGTGATGCCTGATTATAAGGCTGTAGTAACATATTGCGGCGGTTAACTCCCGACGTGGTATTATTGGGCGTATTGGGCCCCCATTTATAATAATTGTTTACCACATTGTAAGCCCCTCCTTCTCCTCCATTGGTAGTATAATCGGCCCAATTATAAATTACATTATTCCTAAAGTCTCCAGTGTCGGCAGGGATATTTCGTATGCCATCAAACCTTGGCATCCGGCCTCTGCAATGTGCGATGAGGTTATGATGAAAACTGGCATGCTTTCCACCCCATATCCCACCATAAGCATGGTTCTGTATTCCTGCTCCTTCGTTATGAAAAGAATAATCAAGAGGCTCACTAAGAATGTTCCATTGTAAGGTCACACTATCGCCACTGTAAAAAGTACAAGCTTCATCATTGCTCCAACTCATAGTACAATGATCGATGATTACTTTTTTAGCACCAACTCCATCCAACGCATCATCGTTACCCATGGAGGCGGCTTGGTTCTTATCGCCCAGTCTGAAACGTAAATAGCGGATGATAACATTGGTGGCGCCAACTTTTACGGGATAGTCGGCAACACAAATCCCTTCGCCTGGAGCTGTTTGTCCTGCAATGGTAGTGTTGGATCTGTTAAGTGTTAATGCTGCATATAAATGAATAGTTCCCGAAATCCTGAATACAATTATCCGGTTAGTAAAACCACTTTTCGTACATGCGTAACGGAAAGTGCCTACTGTATTTGCTGCAGTTGAATTATCAATTAAACTGGTTACTTCAATTACTGTTGGTGCTGTTGTAATATTTCCACGGCCTCCACTTACATTTTTTCCGGCACCTTCTGCAGTTGGAAATGCAATTAATTGTGCTGAAAGAATATTTATACAACCAATTAAACAAACAACAATACTTGCAAACACTTTATTCATAACACAAAATAAAATTAATAAAAGATTGGAAAAATGAAAGTTTAATGGGATTGAATTATGGCTGGATGCGGTATAAAAATAATCTTATTATCAGCTATCGTAAATAATTAATTACGCAAACGATGCCATAATAATCAGCTATTTTTTTTAATATTTATTAAACACATTTGTAGTTATAAAAAACTATCTTTATACACATGGAAAATCTACTGCAAAGTATTCAGTTCCCAAAACATTGCAGTTAAAAAATCAGCCAAAAAAATGTACGAAGCAATAACGATTAAAGATATCAGCAAAGCACTTGGCCTCTCAACATCAACAGTTTCCCGAGCTTTAAGAGGTAGTTATGAAATCAGTTCCGAAACAAAAAAACTGGTGTTGGAATATGCA
>JANPAP010000064.1:0-4989 GCA_031429975.1 Chitinophagaceae bacterium | reverse complement strand
TTTTTAGAAAAATTATTTAAAACCAGTCGTACAAAACAAGTGTCATATCAAAATAAATTGACAATTCTGGTAATTCACGAATAAAATTATTTTCAATTTTTAAAAACTGTATTCATCTATTAAAAAGGGATACAGTTTTTTTTATGCATAATAATTAATTGCGGTAATAATTTGCGCCTTTGTATTCTAATGATTGATATTAGAAATCCGGAATCCGAATTTATTTTATTTTTTTGCGACCATTTTATTAATAAGTGTCGTCTAACTATTTACAACATAAAAAATATGAGAATAAAAGTCGCTTTACTGTCAATTGTTTTTTGTTTGACATCTTTTTTTGCAATGAGTCAGGATATATCATTAAAAGGAAAATTATTTGATAAGGATAATAAGGATGTTATTGCAGGTGCTACTGTAACCATAACAGGAATGAAAGATTCATTAAATCCTAAAACGGTTCTTACCGATACAAAAGGAAATTTCGAAATTGATAAACTATCTGCAGATAAATACCGCTTAGTTACCAGTATGATTGGCTATGATATTATTATTCAGAATATAAATTTACAAGCCAGTAATAAAGTGCCCTTGCAATTTGGCCTGACAAAAATGGCCAAGGATTTAGAAAATGTAATCATTAAAAACAAAACACCGTTGGTGGTTCAAAAGGGCGATACGCTTGAGTTTAACGCCAGTGAGCTTAAAGTAAATCCGGATGCAACTGCTGAGGATATGATAAAAAAATTACCTGCTGTTACCATCGATAAAAATGGAAATATAACCGCTGCCGGCGAGCAGGTAAAAAAAGTTACGGTGGATGGTCGTGATTTTTTTGGCGATGATGCAACTGCTGCTTTAAGAAATTTACCTGCTTCTGTAATTGATAAGATACAGGTTTTTGACAGGTTAAGCGATCAGGCGGCCTTTACCGGATTTGATGATGGCAACAGTACCAAATCGATCAATATTGTAACCAAGGCCAATATGCGTAGTGGCCAGTTTGGGCGTGTATATGCAGGCGGGGGTACCGATGGCCGTTATAATGCAGGCGGCAATATGAGTGTTTTTAAAAAAGACCTTCGGTTAACTTTTGTGGGCTTAACAAATAATGTTAATCAGCAAAATTTTGCTTCGCAAGATTTGCTGGGCATCAGCAGTAGCGGCGGCGGTGGTGGACGAGGTGGCGGCGGCCGTGGTGGCGGTGCCGGTGGTTTTGGAGGAGGTGGAAATAATAGTTTTAATGTTGGCCAGCAAAATGGTATCAGCAAAACCAATTCGTTTGGATTAAATTATTCGGATGTGTTGAGTAAGAAAGTTGATATTAGTGGAAGTTATTTTTTTAATAACAGTACCACCGATAATAACCAATTATCCAATGCTGAATATTTTCAACTTTCCGGTAAAAATCAGTTCTATAATGAGAATGTAATTTCTAATTTAAAAAATGATAACCACCGGCTTAATCTCCGGTTGAATTATAAGATGGATGATAAAAACAGTTTAATGATAATGCCGGTTTTGAGTTTTCAAAAGTCAACTTCGTTAAGCGATTACACAGGACTTAATTCATTTAACCCTGCCGAACTCATCAGTAATTCCATCAACAATACCAATATCAAATCGAGCGGATATACTTTTAATAACAGTATTTTATTCAGGCATGCATTTGCAAAAAAGGGTAGAACCATTTCATTAAATGTAAATACTGCTGTAAATAATAAAGATGGCGACACCTATGTTTTAAACCGAAATGATTATTATGCCCGGGGTAATTTCAGCGATTCCCTGCAACAATATAACGATCAGTTTTCAAACGGGTTTCAGCAATCTGCAAATATTGTTTATACCGAGTCGGTTTCAAAAAAAGGGCAGTTACAAATAAATTACACGGCATCTTATTCAAAAAGTAAATCCAACCAGGAAGTTTTTCAATACGATTATACCGGCGGTAAATATTCTTTGTTCGATCATAATCTGTCAAACGATTTTGATAACATTATTACCAAACACAATACAGGGCTTACTTACCGCATTGGCGACCGGGATAATATGTTTGCTGTTGGGTTGGCTTATCAGTACACCGATCTTAGCAGCGATCAGTTGTATCCATTTGCAACCAGCGTAAAAAAATCCTTCAATAATATTTTGCCCAACTTAATGTGGCGTAAAAAAATTGATGGCAAAAACAGTTTCCGAATATTTTACAGAGCCAATACAAACACCCCTTCTGTTTCGCAATTGCAAAATGTAATCAATAATACCAACCCCTTGTTTTTGTCAACCGGTAATCCCGATTTAAAACAACAGGTGGGAAATACCTTGAGCACACGGTATACGTTTACAAATACCGGTAAATCAAAAAGTTTTTTTGCAAATATTTTTCTACAACAAAACAGCAACTATATAACCAATGCAACCTTTACAGCTGCAAGGGATAGTGTGCTAAACAGTTCGGTTATTTTATATAAAGGTTCTCAATTATCGAAGCCCGTAAACATGGATGGTTACTGGAGTATGCGTTCCTTTTTTACCTATACCATGCCATTGAAATTTATTAAAACCAATTTGAGTATTAATGGCGGATTAACCTATGCCATTACACCGGGAATGATTAATTACGTGGTAAATAAATCAAAATCTTCCAGCTATACCGGAGGTGCTGTTTTTGCAAGTAATATCAGCGAGTATGTTGATTTTAATGTTTCCTATTCGGCCAGTTTCAGCAATGTTATCAACTCCATTCAACCGCAATTAAATAATAAATACATCACACAATCTGCAGGCATGCAGATGAATTTATTAAACAAAAAAGGTTGGTTTGTACAAAACAGTTTGAGCAATGAAAAATACAGTGGCTTAACCGATGGCTTCAATCAAAACTATTGGTTGTGGAATGCAGGTATTGGAAAAAAGTTTTTGAAAAAGCAGGCAGCCGAATTAAAATTAACGGTGTTTGATTTGCTAAAACAAAATCAAAGTATTACCCGATCGGTTTCAGAAACCTATGTGCAGGATATACAAAACCAGGTATTGCAACAATATTTTATGTTGACTTTTACCTACAACCTGAAAAATTTTGGAACAGCCAAGTCGGTTAATATGAATCAAGGTGGACCCGACAGGGAGCGGATGGGGCCTCCGGGCGGCAATCGGCCATTTTAATTATATTTAGGCTACACCAATAATTAAATTGTTTTGAACCAACCGGAATTAATTGTACAACTGCAGCAGGGAGATGCATCGGCTTTTACCAGGCTGGTAGCGCAATGGCAGGAATTGGTTTTTAATACTGCAATTGGAATTGTACAAAATGTGGAGGATGCAGATGATATAACGCAGGAGGTTTTTATACAAGTGTATCAGTCGGTAAGTTCTTTTAAAGGCGAATCAAAATTTTCTACATGGCTCTATCGCATTACGGTAAACAGGGCGCTGGATCATGAAAGGAAAATGAAAAGAAAAAAACGTTTTGCAATAGTGCAACGTTTTATAGGTGACAAAATTGATGAGGAATTGCATCCGGTAGAATTTAATCATCCCGGAGTACAATTGGAGCAAAAGGAAAATGCTGCTATGTTATTTAAAGCTTTAAAAAACGTACCCGATAACCAACGTATTGCTTTTACGTTGCATAAATTAGAAAAGCAGTCGTACCAGGAAATAGCAGAGATTATGAATACCTCTTTAATGGCTGTAGAGTCGTTAATGGCTAGGGCAAAAAGAAACCTGCAAATCGAATTGAAAAAATATTACCGGCCTTAATAAAATTATTGAAATATGAACAGTGAGGAAAATATGGATAAAAAAATTGAAACTGTATTAAACAGTTTGGACAGTAGTAACAGAGCTGCTCCCATGCCCTTTTTGCAAACCCGTATCAATGCAAGATTGAATAAGGAAGTTGCATCTGCCTGGGAAAAAATAGCTGGCTTCGTAAGCAGGCCATCTGTTGCAATTGCAGGCCTGTGCTTTGTTTTGCTGGTTAATGTACTGGTGATAGGGCTCAGTAAATCAGCCAATACAAATGCAATTACCGATCAGGCAACGGTAACGCAAACTGATGAATTTTCTATTTCAGTTGCCACTATTTATGATTTTGAAAACAACCAATAAAAATGATAAACACTCAAAATAAAAGCAAGGTATTTTTACTGATTATTGCAATTTTACTGATTACAAATATTGCGATGATTGTATTTTTTGTAATGAAAAAAAATACAGGAAGACATGGCCGTTTTCAGGAAAGAAAAGAAATGATTGCTCAATTTTTAAAAAAAGATATCGGATTTAATGTGGCTCAATTACAACAATTCGACAGCCTGAGCACTAAGCATAGGGATGCTGTAAAAAAAATGTTTGAAGATTTACGCAGCACAAAAGACAAACAGTTTGCACAACTGGCCGCAGCCAATTTTACCGATTCGGTTATTGAGGATGTTGCCCTGCAATCTGCGGCATCTCAAAAAATGATGGAAGTTAAAATGTTTAATCATTTACGAAATATCAGGTTGCTTTGTACACCCGAACAATTGCCAAAATTCGATTCGCTTTTTGTGAAAATTTTAAACAGAAAAGCAAATGGAAAACAACATGCCGATTAAAAAATTGCTAACACAAAAATAAAAACAAATGAAAAAACAATGGATTGTAATGGTATTTGCTGCATTGTTCAGCAGTACTGCAGTTAATGCCCAGGGCCCCGGCCAGCAGCGTATTACGACGGAAGAAAGGATGAAGATTGCCATGGAAAAAATGGAGCCATTAAAAATGGATGCCGAAACTAAATCGAAAGTTGAATTGATTGTTGCAGATTTTTATGCAGCCCAACAAAAGGGCATGGAAGAAATGCGTGAAAGCGGCAGCTTCGACAGGGATGCCATGATGGCCATGCGTAAGGAATTATCCGAAGCCCGTGATGCAAAATTGAAAAAAGTTTTAACGCCTGCACAAATGAAACAATGGGTTGATGAAATTGAACCTTCATTAAGG